>JAEWGR010000033.1 GCA_023388195.1 Bacillota bacterium | reverse complement strand
GGATCAAACTCTCCAATAAAGTTCATAGCCTTGCGACTATTTATATTGAAGCCATTTTATCGGCTCATGTAAATCAAAATTGTTGTTGTTTGTGCTGCAAGCAGCACAACGCACATCTGGCTTTTTTGATGCATTTCTTTACATTGTTCAGTTTTCAGGGAACGTTGTAGACTCGATCACGGACGTATCATGGATGATACGCTTTGCCCGGGACCATCGTGCATATTGCACTATTCGGCAACAGCTTTATTATGTTAACACATCACTTTGGGTGTGTCAATATAATTATTTTTGGCAGTTATTGTCGTTATCTGCATAGCCGACCTTCATATATTAACATGCACAACCACGGGTGTCAACCATCTTATTGTGTGTTATTTCTATTAGTATTCTGCCGGAGCAAATATATGGTACCATTAAATAATAAATTAGAGTATATTGCCGTTGACTTCCAGATAGCTGACTTTAGCCGGCAGAAACTTAGCTTACGTCAGGACAAAAAATAAGAAACATCGTTCGGAAGCGATGTTTCCTGCCTGTTAACAGTAACATTCAATATATTCTTCAGTCAGAATATCCAGTTTCTGACGAATTTCATTAACTGTCCCGTTGGTAAGGTTAAGTTCTTTCAGATCATCACTATGAAGTAATGCTGCTAGTTTATCAATCTGTTCCAGTAACTGAAGCTTTCTCATTATTAATATTACACACTCCTCAACTCTCAACTGCAGTATAATATTAACAACTCTTGTTATCTTTGTAAACAGCTGCGAAAAATGACAGAAAAGCAAGTTTTTTCTAACAAATCTGACACTGGTATTTATTCACATATTTCTTACTGCGGGTCCATTCAAATAAAGGCATTTTTTCCCTTGCCAGGTGTCCTGGGTTACTAACTGCTCTTCAATAGCATCACGTATTTTCCACCAGCCCGTCTGCCAGTTAGTGAACAGCGTATTGGCCGCAGGCGCCCGCCCGATTACACGCTGGATCACGATGTCAGGGTGAAGGTGTTCCAGAAAAGCAACCACCCTTGTGACATATTCCTCTTTACTAATCAGCGTAATTTCGCCGCGTTGATACCAGTCGGCCATTACAGTATCTTTCACAATATATAAGGCATGCAGTTTGACCTGGTCAACCTTCAATGCGGAAACTATTTTAGCACTTTCGACTGCATCAGTCATGTCGTCCCAAGGGAGATTGAGAATCAGATGGGCACACACATCTATCGGCCAACATTTAATTCGCTGCACCGCATCAATACACTCAGCAAGTGTGTGTCCACGGTTAATCTTAACCAGGGTGTGATAGTTTACAGTTTGCAGCCCCAGCTCAATGCTAATATCAATACCGTACTTTTCCCTGACCTCAGCCAGCATCTCTAAATACCGGTCACTAATACAGTCCGGTCTGGTAGCCAGTGCAACCGCTACAATATCTTCCTGACAGGCTTCGATGACATGCCGCTTTAATTGTTCAACAGGCAAATAGGTATTACTGAAATTTTGAAAATAGGGTATGAATTTTTTGGCTTTATATTTAGGGGCAATATGTGCTTTATTTGCTGTCAGCTGGTCACTGACAGTCAACCAGGCCGGCAGGTTTTCATAACCGGCACCAATCTCGCCGCAAAACACACAGCCATCATGACCGCACTGACCGTCACGGTTGGGGCAGGTCACAGGCAGGCTAACAGGCAATTTATATACCTTTTCACCATATCTCCGGCGCAGGTATTCAGAGTAAACATTATATCTAAGTCCAGAAATCATCATCATTAATCACCTGATATGTTGGTTTAGTATGCTTGTAAGAAAAAAGCACCGCCACTTTGCGGTCTGCCGGCCGGTCAGTTCCGTTCAGGTATGCTGGTATATCTATACTAAACACCTCAACGTGAAAAGCCTTTTTAAGGTCCCGCCACGTAGTAAATGTAAAGTCAGGCAAATACCGCCGAACCCGAGTGGTATCCCGCCAAAATGTGTTTTTTTGATCCGCCCATTTATCGGTTGCCGCTTGATTTAGCTGATTCCATGGTAAAAACTCCGGGCGTACTGTACCGTTTTCACTCATAAGTGCATCAAATTTTAAAAACTCCTGGTAATACGGAACCGCTTCAGGGTAAAAGGCCGCACAAAATTCTGCCATGTACGTGTATAACGTCTTGCCGCTGTGAGCAACAAGTTGATAACCATGCTGCTCCCAATAACAGGCTAATTTATAATAGAAATTAAATGCACCGTCGCCGGTAAGTGCAATTAGCCAAGGCAAACTATACGTGAAGCGGGCACTGTTATAAACCTGTTCAAACACCTCTTCGAAAAGTTTAAGCCGTCTGATTTGCCCATAATCCAGATAATCGTTGCCAAGCACTTCATAAGGTGCGTGATCCATGTAGATATAGCCGTGGGCTGCCGCCTCCCGCCTGATGCCAGATCCTTTAAGTAATTTCAGAAAACCTATTTGCAGCATATCTGGCTGCAAACTATAGGCCTCATCAAACGACTTGGCAAAAACGGCCAGGGGTTCGTAGGGTAAGCCCACAATTAAATCCAAATGCAAATGGATATTGCCATAGCTTTTGACCTTGCTAACATTTTTAACAATTTTGCTCCAGTTATTATGCCGCTTTATTGCCGAAAGGGTCTGCTCATTTGTTGATTGGATACCAATTTCAAACTGAAAGCGCTCGGGCGGAACGTGCTGCAAAAACTCGACAACTTCCGGGTCCCAAATATCGGCTGCTATCTCAAAGTGAAAATTGGTCCGGCAGGTTTGCCTGGCCAGAAATTTCAAAATGGGAAAGTAGTGTTCTTTGCGGGCATTAAAAGTTCGATCGACAAATTTAACCTGGCGGACATCATGGTCAACAAAGAACTGTAAATCACTGATCACCCGCTCCTGACTTAAAAAACGCACCCCCGACGTTGCGCTTGACAAACAATATTGACAGGAAAATGGGCAGCCCCGTGAACTTTCATAATAGATAATTTTGTTTTTAAAACCGGCCATCTCTTCCTCTATATAGGGAAAAGGAATATCATCCAGCCTGTCAACTACCTGGGGCTGCCCCGGTACAATGGTTCCCTGGCAGCGATAGGCCAGGCCAGCACAAGCATTCACTGCCTGTTTATTAAGCAGTGCTGCCAGCAAGCCCTTCAGCGTTTGCTCGCCTTCGCCCAAAATAATATAATCAACGGCCGCATGATCGGCTAATATCCCCTCAGGCTGATAAGAAACCTCCGGCCCCCCCAGCACAATGACAGCCTGCGGCTGTACCTTCTTGATCAAAGCAGCCAGCGCCAGGCTGGCTTCGATATTCCATATATAACAGGCCAGACCGATAATATCAGCCTGACAGGTATAGATATCACTCAGTATTTCCAGCAGTCCGTTGTTTACCGTATACTCACGGACAGCAATCTCCCATTCCGGTGTCCGGCAATAAGCCGCCAAGTCCTGCAGAGCCAGCGATGAATGGATATATTTAGCATTTAATGTTGATAGCAGAACCTTCATTTGTCCTTCTCCCATGCCATAATCTCCCTGCAAGTATAGTAGTTTCGGGCAGGCTTGTCAAATATCCTTCCTAACTTTACGCGAGCAACAGGCACCGTCAGAATCAGCTGTGCATAGAATAAAATAAGGTACACATTACCCCCGTGGCTCACTTATATTTTTGTGAGGATGGTGAATAGTATGCGGATAATGATGGATGGGCGCTATCTGCCTGGCAACGCCCGCGTCAACCGTGATTTATTAATAACACTCCGCAATATGGCCAAGGTTCTTAACTGGGGAATCCGCTATGATGCACAACGGGAACTGGTGCTTATCAACTCGAAAGATTCATCCATGCCGCGGCTGCCGGCCGACAATCAGGCTGATGAAAGAAGTGAAGAGGAAAACGCCCGCTTAGCCGGCAAGGTTATTTGTCTGGACCCCGGGCATGGCGGCAGTGATCCGGGAGCACTCGGGCCAACCGGCACCATGGAGAAGGATAATACGCTGGCAATCGCTTTACTGCTCAAAGAAAAACTGGAAAAAAACGGCGCTACCGTTGTAATGACCCGGGATACAGATGCCGATGTAGCCTACACAGATGCAACAGCCAATGAAGAGCTGGGAGCCAGAGTCGAAGCGGCTAATCAGGCCGAAGCGGACTTGTTTATCAGCCTCCATAATGATGCCTTTACCAGTAATACAGCCTCAGGCACAACGTCTTTTCATTACGGTGACAAAGATTCGGTAAATCTGGCTACTATTGTACAACGGAGCCTGGCGGACAAACTGGGCACCAAAAACAGGGGCGCCCGTTTTGCCAGTTTTTATGTACTGCGCTATACCGATATGCCGTCTATCCTGATTGAAGTGGCGTTTATCTCCAATGCGCTGGAAGAGATGCTCCTGTCCAGTGTGGATGGCCGGGACAATGCTGCCGAAAGCATTTGTGAAGGGATTCTAAAATACTTTAAAGTATAGAAAATAATCAGTTCAGGCATGCTATACCAGGAAATCCCACCCTACGCAGCTAATATACAGTATAGATCATTTTAATTTCCTGAAAGGAAGTGTCCATATGCCGACAACGTCCACAGCCCTGCCTGGCCGTGATGAAATACAACACGAGTATAAATGGCAGATTAATGATATCTACGCCAGCGAACAGTTATGGCAAACCGATTTTGACAAAGTGAAAAGTTCTACCTCCACTGTGGCTGACTATAAAGGGACCTTGTCCCAATCACCGGCAACCCTTGCGGCTTGCTTAAAACAGCGGGACGAGATCGGTATTCTGGCCGGCAAATTGTTTGCCTACGCCCGCCTGCAGCGGGATGAGAATTCAGCAAATGCCAAATATCAGGCGCTTGTTGGCAAAACCGAAGGCCTGCTTGCGGAAACAGGAGCGGCCACCGCTTTTATCGAACCGGAAATCCTGGCAATGCCGGCCGACGTACTGGCAGCCTGCCGGCGTGAGCCTGCGCTGGCCGAATACAGCTTTTATTTTGACAATCTGATTCGCCAAAAAGAGCATTTCTTGTCGCCGGGTGAGGAAGAAATCCTGTCCCGTTCTACCGAAGCCACACAAGCGGCAGAAACGGCCTTCAATATGTTGGCCCATGCTGATATGACATTTCCTGACATTAAAGGCGAGGACGGCAAAATCATCACCTTAAGTGAAGGCCGCTATCGCACTCTAATTATGTCACCTGACAGGCGTGTGCGCAAAGATGCGTTTGCCGGCTTATTTGGGGCTTACCGCGCTTTTCGGAATACCTTTGCTGCCACCTTATCAGGCAGCGTCAAAAAGAATATTTTTTATGCCCGAACGAGGAAATTTAACACAACACTGGAGTCCTCCTTATCTGAAGGCAACATCCCGGTGGCTGTCTATGATAACCTGATTGCCACCGTGAATCAGAATTTAGCCCCGCTCCACCGCTATATTGCGCTGAAAAAGAAGGTTTTGCAGCTTGACAAGGTCCATATGTATGACTTGTACACACCACTGGCACAAGCGGTAAAATTCACAATAGCCTACCCGGAAGGACAAAAATTAGTACGTGACAGCCTGGCTCCGTTGGGACCCGAATATGCGGGCATTTTAAACAAGGGGTTGACTTCAGGCTGGATTGACGTATATGAGAATAAAGGCAAACAAACAGGTGCCTATAGCTGGGGAGTATACGGCGTCCACCCGTTTGTACTCCTAAACTATAATGATCGTATTGAGGATGTCAGCACACTGGCCCATGAAATGGGTCATGCCATTCACAGTTACTACAGTCAGGCTGCCCAGCCGTACGCCACTTCCCAGTACACGATATTTACGGCCGAAGTAGCTTCAACAACTAATGAGATTTTATTGAACGATTTTCTTGTAAAAACAACCAAAGACCCGCATAAGAAGTTATATCTAATCAATCAATACCTGGAAATGGTACGGGCAACCGTATACAGGCAAACCATGTTCGCCGAGTTTGAAAAACTCATTTATGCCAAAGCGGAGGCTGGTGAAACCTTGACAGCTGATTTGCTTGATGAGTTATGGCATGCCCTGAATGTCAAATATTACGGTCCGGAAACCGTTGTTGACGCCGAAATTGATATTGAATGGGCCAGAATCCCCCATTTTTACGCCAATTTTTATGTGTATCAGTATGTTACCGGCTTTGCGGCCGCCACCTCGCTGGCCGAACAAGTGTTAACTGAAAGCACCGGTGCCCAGCAGCGTTATATCGACTTTTTAAAGAGCGGCGGCTCAGATTATCCGATTAATATCCTTAACAATGCAGGTGTTGACATGTCCACGCCCCAGCCGGTGGAGCTTACATTGAACAGGTTCTCCAGCATGCTGGATGAGCTGGAAAAAACAATAACCAAGTCTTGACAATTTTCTAGGTACACGTTATATTGATAATATGACAAAATATAATTGCTTTCGATGGCTAGCAGCTTCAATTCCTGACCAACCGACCAGCAATTGTTTGCGTCAAGAACATATTACGGAGGTTGGTTAGAGATGGAT
>JAEWGR010000193.1 GCA_023388195.1 Bacillota bacterium | reverse complement strand
CCATATACCATCACTTTGCTTACCTGGGGATTGTCGATTAGCAGGGTATACACATACATGGCACCTGTCTTCTTTTTCGCTTCATATAGATAGGAACTGATCTGCCAATAGTCCTGATTTACAGTTTTATCTGTCAGAATACGCCGGTAAGTCTCAGTATCCAGATCAGCGGCAATAGATTTGGCCATTTCGATCCCCTGATTGGCGATGGCCACTTTTACCGAGCTAACTGTTTGGTTATAGGTAACAAGCAGGTTTAGGAAAGTCAGCAACAGTAAAATCAAAACGGCAAATAAAATAATCGTCTTTAACCTCTTATTCTTCCGGTACGGAAGAGATAACAGGGATTTCATACCTTTCCCCCTCACTATCTCTTAAATCAGCTCTAACTATAAGAAAGACTTGGCTTATGCCAAGTCCTTTAGGACGCCGGCAGAAGCCTTAGTCGTTCTTATGCCAATAGAAGGTATTACAAATACGCTCTTGTTGCAAAAAGCTCTCTGAAAAAGAATTCGTTCTTTTTCAGAGAGCTTCATTACTCAATGTATTAATTTATATTTAATAGGAAACAGCTGTCTTTTCGCCATAACGCTTTGAGCCTGTAGCAAAGCTATTCCGCGCAGGAATAGGGAACAACGGTGACCGGGCACCCGGCAGCATTAACTACCCCATAGCTGACACTGCCCAAGACGCCACCCAGCACTGGGTTCATGCCCCGTGACCCCATGATAATCATCCGCACGCCGGTAGTGGCGCAGCCTGACAAAACTGTATTGCCAGCCATTGCTTCCAGGCAAATCTGTTCTTTGGCATCACCGATTCTTAATCGCAGCTCATATTCTATACCGGCCTCATCCAGTATCTTTTTCGCCGGAACGGCAGTCTCTTCAAAAAGCTGCTCCTGATAAGCACGGATTGTGTTCTCTTTGAAAAACATTTTTGTATGAACAGTTTGAAAGCTAGGTTGAACGTTGAGAATAATAAGTTTTTCCTGCAGCAATTTCGCCATAGTAATAGCCAGTTGCAACGCTTCAGTGGCATTCTTTGACCCATCAAACGGAACAAGGATATCTTTCTTCATAAGAACCTCCAGCTTTCTAGTCTTTTGCTTTATGGTAATTCGCCGCAGGCGTCGATTCTCCTTTTTCGCCGGGAATACAAATTGGCAAGATTGAGGTTTTATGTCGAAGGTGCATCATTCCTGTTACGGGCCACTGCCATATATTTATCATAAACAATCTTGAGTGCCGTTATAATTGATTTTTTGGCACTGCCCTGGTAGACAGCGTCAATCCGCTTAACTAATTCATCGACCCCATCTCGCAAGCTATTCCCCACCAAGATACGGGCCACAAACAGGGCCGAGGTCGGCGTTGACAAGGTGCAGTCTGCTTCCATAATAACTCCGTTATTCATATCTATAATTACAACCAAAGCCATCACTTTATACACCTCACTGGAAGCAGTGCCGGCAGGCAGCCTGGCATAGCCGGAAAACAAAAACCGTTTATCATTGATCTCCACTTCTTTCTCCTCCCGTACATTGTAATTAAACTGTTGCAATAAAAAAAGACAGCTGGAAATAATATTTCCCTCTGTCTCTCATTTCACTCTTATGAAATTTAGGTTACAACAGCAAACCGCTGGCGCTCCGGTTCGCGTTATGCGAACTTTTCTCTCTATTTCTGTTACTATTTTATCTGATTCAGCCAAAAACGTCAATACTGCGCAGAATGCCTCATTGTAAACCTGCCATTTGGCCGGGATTAGGTCATAGAGAATAATGGATAACCATACTTAAGCGCGTCAGCACTGTACCGGGATTATGGTAGGTATGGCGTTTATCGGCCCGGAACATAATCGAATCCCCTGGCCCCACAACATACTCTTTGTCATTTGTCAGCATCGTCAGCTCACCGGCAGTAACGGTAATAAACTCCTGCGTTCTCTCGCCATGTGTATCTGTACTCAAGCGCCCGCCTGGCTCGATCTCTACAATATACATTTCGAAACGGCGGCCATCGTCATAGGGAAAAACCGGATACACTCTGTATCTGCCATCATCCTCAATCAGCGGGTTAACTTCCGACTTGTGGACTACCATGGCCTCGTCCTGGGGTGAAGTAATCAGCGATGTAAATGAGACTTTTAAGCCGGTGGCGATCTTCCAGATCGTGTTAATTGTTGGACTGGACTCACCGCGCTCGATCTGGCCCAGCATGGATTTACTAACCCCTGTCATGTCGGCAGCTTTTTCCAGGCTAAGTTTCTTCTCTTCGCGCAATTGTTTTATATTACCGGCAATTATGAGATTTATGTCTCTCAAAAAATCTCCCCCTGCTTGTAATCTGTTTTATGTATGTTATAATATTTAATACGTTATATTGTTTATTATATCCTTTATAACGCACAAAATTCTTGTATATAGATTATTATAACACACTATACCCCAGCGGCAGAGGAGCGAGATGACGATGGAACAGAAATACGGCAGATTAAAAGAAGGGCTGATAGCGGGAATTCCCCTCGCGATTGGCTATTTTCCTGTAGCTATGGCTTTTGGCCTGCTTGCCAAAACAGTCAACGTTTCCCTGACAGATACCTGTTTATTTTCTTTGCTGGTCTTTGCCGGTGCAAGTCAGTTTATGGCGTTAGACCTCATCAAAGCCGGTATCGCCACCGGCGATATTGTATTGGCAACTTTCCTGCTTAACTTACGGCACCTTATGATGAGCGCCTCGCTGGCAGCACGCCTTGCCGGCGTAAAGAAAGGGTGGCTGCCGGTCATTGCCTTTGGCATTACTGACGAAAGTTTTTCTGTTGCCTCTGTCCAGCCGGGAATACTACGCGTATCTTTTTTGCTGGCCCTGCAGGGTATTGGTTATGCGTCCTGGGTAGGCGGCACGCTTGCAGGCTACTTGCTTGGCACAGCAATGCCTGTATCGGTTCAGAGCAGCCTGGGAATAGGTCTTTATGCCATGTTTATGGCCATATTAGCGCCGGAAATTAAAAAATCCGGCCGTGTTTTCGGATTAGCGGTTAGTGCAGGAGCGATCTATGCCGCTAATGACTATTGGGGCCTGCTTCCGGCCGGCTGGGGTTTAATTACAGCCATTCTCCTGGCCTCATTGGCCGGCCTGTTTGTATTTGCAACTGAAACCGGGGAGTGTGAACAATGACAGCTTATTTACCCTTAATCATTGCCATGATGCTGGTTACCTATATCCCCAGGCTGTTGCCCTGGCTAATATTGTCCGGGCGGCCGCTGCCGCCGTTATTACAACGATTTCTGCTGTACATTCCCTATACGGCACTGGGGGCATTAATTGTCCGGGGCGTGCTCGAAGCCCCTAACGCCATGATGCCGGCAACCCTTGCCGGCATCATGGTATCAGCAGCCTGTTCCTGGTACCGGGGCGGCATGGTGCTGTCTGTTTCAGCCGCTATCCTGGTTGTATTTCTGATGCTATCCTGCCCGTAAGCCTGGAACGGAATTACCGGGCCTGAATCTGGTTCCAGATCTCAGCCGCAAAAAAGCCTTTGCTGACCGGGTTGACCGAACCTGTCATGAATACATGCCCGTCCTGGCGGATATCGACTTTAATAATGCCTCCTGGCATATGGACATTAATGTTACGGTCAACCAACCCGAGTTTGTAAGCCGCACTGGCGGCCGCACAGCTGCTGCTGCCGGAGGCCAGGGTATAACCTGCCCCGCGTTCCCAGATTTCAATTTGGATGTTATTGCGGTCAAGCACCTTCAGGAACTGAACATTAATCCGGTTAGGAAATAAGTCATGCTTTTCAATGACCGGCCCCAGCGCCAGGGCGGTTGCCTGTGACGGCTCCTCCGCCAGTACTACGCAATGGGGGTTGCCAATCGACACACAGGTAACCGCTACCGGCCGGCCCTGAACGAGCAGTTGTTCATTTACCACTTCTCTTGCCGGTCCGGCAACCGGAATATCCACGCTCTGGAATGTTACGGTCCCCATGTCGATCCGGATCTGGCTGCCACAGTCGTCCAGCAGCTCCACGTACACGTTGCCGCCAAGGGTTGCCAGACTGAATTCCCGGGTTGTTACATACCCGGCATCAACAAGATAACGGGAGAAAATCCGCACCCCGTTACCGCTCTTTTCCGCTTCGCTGCCATCAGGATTCAAGATCTGCAAACCCATGGAACTGCCCTGAAAATGAGGACCGACAAGAATGCCGTCTGAGCCAATCCCGAAATTCCGGTGGCAAATCAGCCGGACGTTGGCCGCCGACAGATCAATACCGGTCTTATTAGGATCAATCACGATATAGTCATTCCCCAAGGCATGGTATTTATAAAAATGAAAATCCATCAGTCTTCCTCCCTGTAGGTTCATGCTGCAGCTCATAATACCAACACAGCTGCAGCTGCCAAACAAATTTTTGTTACTTTTACAGGTTTCTTTATAGTATGCCAGGTATCCTGTTAAAACACCATTACAGGATACTTACAATATTGCAGCTTCTCTATTCATCAGTTCTCCGTACTTCCCGGTCTTTTACCGTCAGGGCGGCAGCAAAGGGTTTAAATGCCACATGGCAATAGATTGTATACACCAGCAAACTGGCTGTTGTTGAGGCCAACATGCCTTGCGCCCCGCCCGCCTCATACACCCACCCCAGGCAGGCAGGACCGATGCCATTGCCAAGGAATAAAAAAAAGGCAAACAGGGACATACAGGTCGACCTTGCTTCCGGCAGCAGCTCTGTCGCATAAGTCTGCAATGTGGTATGAAGAACAATGAACCCCAGTCCCAGCAATAAAAAACCGGCTAACAAGGCTCCCCAATGAGGGATAAGCCAGATCAGCCCAAATGCACAGGTAAGCAGTGTGGAACCTATTAATGGCATTCTATGCTGACCGACCTGTTTGATAATCGTACTGACAAAATGGCTGCCAATAAAAGCTGCAACACTGAAACCGGCTGTCAGTAAGCCTACCGTAAAGTAATCCAACCCCAGAAACTTATTCCCGTAGACACCCAGATAGGTAAAACCGCCAAATAAAATTACCCCTTCCAGGGCTACCGCCAAATAAACTGTCCGTGAGCGGCGGCTGGAAAAAATCCGTTGATAACGCTCTTTTAATGGGATTTGTTCTTTTGGGGCTATAGGAACCATGCGCGACTTTTGCCTGAGAAAAGCAAACCCGACCAGCATACCCGCAATGCCAATTGCCAGAAATATAAACTTCCAGCTGAAAAAATGAGCCAGCATAGAGCCCAGCACAATACCCAGCGCCTGACCGGACATAGACAGCGACATAAAGAATGCTATTGCTTTAGGACGTTCCTCAAAAGTAAAACTGTCACCAATCTGGGCGAGCGAAACGGGAATAATGCCGGCGGCAAAAGTACCGCTAATGATCCGGAATAACAGAAGAGACGTAAAACTGTCAGCATAGCTGCACGCAAGCTCTGCAAAGGAGAATAGAAAAAGGGCAATAGAGATGATCTGTAATTTGCCGAATTTGTCGGCGACAGGTCCGTAGATTAACTGAAATAACCCATACGGAATGGTAAAAGCCGAAACTAGTAAACCTACCGCAGCTTCCCGGATCAGTAAGTCGTCGGCAATGGCTGGTAGTACAGGGGCAATAGCCCGGCTGTCGGCATTCACCAAAAAGCCGCTAATGCCAAGTATCCATAATAATTTCATGTACGCCTCCATAGTCAAATAAATAGCCCCGCCTACGCCAAGACCTGCCGGCTGTCATAATCCGGCAGGTCTTCACAGCGCTTAGCATAACCTGAGATCTTCATCAGGTATTTTTCCAGACCAGATAGTAGATATTTACACCAATAACAAACAGATTGACTAAGACTACCGGCATTGCCTGAATTGCAATACCATAAAGGACAAAGAGAATGGCACCTACCAGATTGATGAACCGCAATTTATTGATAGACTTCATGACAAACGAGATTGCCACCGTACCAGAGGCCAAATATCCCAGCCATTCTACAAAATTAATGCTTTCCATCGGTAACCCTATCCGTTCTTCTTATTTTTCCCATATTATCAACAATACGGTTAGTATACCATGTTTTATGTTCCAAGACAATTCACCGGGTACCGGTTAACCCTATTGCTGTTGGCAACGAAAATTATCTATCGGTGTCGTGATTATGTTATAATTATGAGTAATTTTTTAAGGCAAAGGTGGTATCTTAGCTTGGAGTACCGGATAGAAATGCTAATATCTGCATTAATTTTGCTGGCCGTACTGGTTATATTCACTCTTGGTAAAAGCCCGATATTCCGGGTAGACCGGGCCGGGGCCGCAATTATTGGGGCAGCAGCGACTGTAGGCACGGGAGTATTATCCTTCCAGGAGGCCGTATTGGCTGTTGATTTCAGGACAATCATCATCTTATTTTCGATGATGATTGTCGTCGCTAATCTAAAATTGGCCGGCTTTTTCGAGCTGGTAGGAAATGTGGCCTGTCAGCATGTCAACAGCAAAAAAAAGCTGCTGTTGGCAATTATCATGGTTAGCGGTATTATGTCGGCATTGGCAATCAATGATATTGTCTGCCTGCTGTTTACGCCTGTAGTCCTGTTCATCTGTAAAAAAGCCCACTGCCATCCGCTGCCGCATCTGTTGGGGGTAGCCATGGCCTCCAATATTGGCAGTGCTGCAACCCTGCTTGGCAATCCGCAGAATATTCTGGTTGGAAGTTTATCCGGCTTATCGTTCAGTTCTTATTTTTTAACCGCCGGCCCGGTAGCACTAATGGGCTTAGCTGCTGCCTATGCTGCAATAGCCTACTATTATCAGCAGGAACTTGACGGCAGTTATTCCACCCCGCCTGTCCATCATACCAATGTCCACGTATATCTGCTGATTAAGACCTTCCTGATATTGCTTTTAGTACTATTTGCTTATATAGGTGGCTACGATCTGGCTCTATCGGCCAGCCTGGGCGGAGCCTTATTACTCATCACCAGACGTGTTAAACCCAACAAAGTATATACCAGCGTTGATTTTAATCTGTTAATTATTTTTATTGGGCTTTTCATTGTTGTGGCCGGTGTCGAACATAGCGGCTTAATCAATATGCTTCTTAACCATTTACATTTGGGCGAGATTAATAATATTGGGCTCTTTGCCCTACTTACCCTCATTGTTTCGAATATCGTCAGTAACGTCCCGGCTGTTCTATTATTGAAATTCCTGCTACCGTCAACAGACGCCGACTATTGGTGGAAAGCATTAGCCTTATTTTCCACATTGGCAGGCAATCTTACGATTACAGGGTCTATCGCCAACCTGATTGTAGCTGAAATTGCCAAAGGTGAGCATGTCCATATAACTGCCAGGGATTATTTTAAGATTGGCTTCCCCCTTACCCTCCTGACAACAGCAATTGGGGTATTATGGTTATAAGAGCGGGACTAGGCTAATCTATATCCATAGTATTTCTCCGGCATTGCTGTACAAGAACACATTTTGCTTAAACGCATAATATGTTACTAAGAGCTTTACAAATGGAGGAATCTCTGTGGAATATTATATTAAAGTAGAGCCAACGGTAAATATTTATGTTAAAGACCTCAATCCTGAGGGTAAAAAAACAATTCTCTTTCTGCATGGCTGGCCATTAAGCCATAATGCATATGAATATCAGTTTGATCAGTTGCCTCGCATGGGCTATCGCTGTATCGGAATGGATACCAGAGGTTTCGGTAATTCTGATAAACCCTGGCATGGCTACGATTATAACCGGTTGGCCGATGATGTCAGAGCAGTCGTTGAAGCACTGCACCTGAAAGATTTTACCCTTGGCGGCCACTCTATGGGCGGAGCAACTGCCATTCGCTACATGGCACGCCACAAGGGCTGCGGGGTGGCAAAACTTGCCCTCTTTGCTGCTGCGGCTCCCAGTGTCACCAGACGCCCTGATTTTCCCTATGGTTTGCCAAAGGAAGATGTAACCCAGTTTATTGAGCAAACCTATAATGACCGGCCGAAGATGCTGCAGGGGGTTGGCGACATATTTTTCTTTCAGTATCTGACAGGACCTTTTGCCGCTTGGTTTCTCCAGTTGGGGCTGCAGGCAGCAGGCTGGTCTACTGCCAAATGCGCCGCCACCTTTAGAGATGAAAGTCTGTTTGCTGATCTTGGCAAGATACGGGTGCCTACATTAATACTGCATGGCATCCATGACAAAGTCTGTCTGTTCCCGCTGGGCGTTGCCCAAAAAGAAGGAATTAGAAACTCCCGGCTTGTGCCCTTTGAATACAGTGGCCACGGAATATTTTATGACGAGCGTGATAAATTCAACAGGGAACTAACACAGTTTATTGAAGAAGAGTAACCTATCATAATCGGTTATCTTCATTATGGCAAAAAATTGTAACAAGCAAGTAAATATGGGTTTTAAGAACGACTAAAAAACCTCCTGCAGATACCGATTGGTACCCACAGGAGGTTTTGCAATATGATCAAATAGAATCCAATGATTCAATCACCGGCGCTACAAAGGTTTTAGGAGCTTCGATAACCTCAGTAGGCAGGCCCATTGTAGCCAGCAGGTCTATAAAAGGTGTAGGATCAAGTTCTTCCACATTAACCATATGCTTAACATCCCAGTCGCCGCGGGCGACTAAAATGGCCGCGGCTGCTGCCGGGACTCCGGCCGTATAGCTGATGGCCTGGGATTCCACTTCCTGATAGCATTCGGCATGGTCACAAATATTGTAAATAAAAATATTGCGCGGTTGATTGTTTTTGGTGCCGCTGATGAAATTGCCGATGCAGGTTTTACCGGTATAGTTAATCGCCAGCGACGATGGATCAGGCAGTAACGCCTTTAATACCTTGAGAGGCGCAATTTCCACGCCTTCCGCTATTTTAACCGGTTTTTCCGAGGTAAGACCAAGATTGGTCAATACAGAAAACACATTTAAATAATGTTCGCCAAACCCCATCCAAAACCGAATAGAATTCGCATTAATATTTTTAGATAAAGAGTGCAGTTCGTCATGTCCTGTCAGATATACTGAACAGTTGCCCACGACGGGGAAGTCGTAATCGACTTTAATTGAGTGAACTTTTTGCAGTACCCATTTGCGGTCAACCCAGGTCCAGACTTTCCTGAATTCCCGGAAATTAATCTCGGGGTCGAAGTTGGTGGCAAAATACTTGCCGTGGCTGCCGGCGTTAACATCCAATATATCGATTGTATCAATGGTATCAAAATAATCCTTTTGAGCCAGTGCGCACCAGGCATTAACCACGCCCGGATCAAAGCCGATGCCCAAAATTGCCGTGACTTGCTTGTCCTGGCAGCGTTCTTTACGTTTCCACTCATAGTTGGCATACCAGGGCGGATTCTCACAAACCTTGTCGGGGTCTTCATGGATCGCCGTATCCATATACACGGCGCCGGTTTCGATACAAGCCTCCAGTACCGACATGTTCACGTAGGCTTGACCAACATTAATGACGATTTCCGACTTGGTTTCTTTGATTAATTCAATCAAAGCTGGAACATCCATGGCATCGACCGACCGGGAATACAGTTTCTTGGCCGGATCCTTGAGATGATTTTTGCGCATTACGCTTTCAATAATTGCGTCGCACTTTTGCTGGGTACGTGAAGCAATGCAGATATCACCCAAAACATCATTATTCATTGCACATTTATGGGCTACTACATGCCCCACGCCACCAGCACCAACAATTAAAACATTTTTCCTCATTTCTTTCTCCTCTGCTAAAAAAATTTAATTTAAGATAAATTATTTAAGAAATCCGAGTAAGTGAACTGACGGATAACCTCAACCGTACCATCTAGCCTGCGCACAGCAATCGCCGGCATCTGCAGGCCATTAAACCAGTTTTTCTTGACCATTGTGTAACCGGCGGCATCGGCAAAACGGATTTCGCTGCCAATGGCCAAGGGTTCGGCAAAATCAAAGGTGCCGAAAACATCGCCGGCAAGGCAGGAGCGCCCGGCCACCATATAGGTATGCTTGCCGGTGGTTTCTGTTTTGGCCGCAAGCCGGTAGATTAACAAATCCAACATATGCGCCTCAACCGAAGCATCAACAATAGCAATATCCATTTCATTATGCACGACGTCTACCACACTGGTAACAAGTTCGGTACAACCGGTAATTGCACTTTCCCCGGGTTCTAAATACACCTGAACATTAAACCTGTCAGCAAAGTCTGCCAGTTTTTTGCTGAATTTCTCCAGCGGATAGCCCTCTTTCGTAAAATATAAGCCACCGCCAAGACTCACCCATTCCAACGCTTGCAGAAACTCGCCATAATTGTCGCCAATTATATCAAGCTGCTCGGAAAAAGCGGCAAAATCATCGTTTTCACAATTGTAATGAAACATCAGACCGCTGAGACGGGGTAGCTGCTTTGCCAGCTCGGCCCTGTCTGTTACCCCCAGGCGGGAATTTTTACGGGCCGGATCGGCCAGATCAAAATGTGAGTGACTGATCCCGGGATTCACCCGTAATCCCAGCCTGGCTGATTTTACTGCCTCATAATATTGTTCCAACTGGGAAACTGAATTAAAGATAATCTTATCGGCAAATTCAGCCACCGCCAGGATATCGGCCTTGGAATAGCCAACACAATAAGCATGTGTTTCCTTGCCAAATTTCTCAAAACCCAGTTTCGCCTCATAGAGAGAACTGGAGGTGGTACCAGCCATGTACTCACGCATCAGATCAAAGACACACCAGGTGGAAAAACACTTCAGCGCGAGTACCGACCGGGCCCCCGAAAGCTGCTGCACCTGCTGAATAATCTGTAAATTACGCAATAACTTTTTCTCATCAATGAGGTAATAAGGGGTACTAATGTTCATTATTTATAACTCCTGTTTAAGTATGTACTAAAAATGACGGCATCATCAACTTATTTCTGCCAGCCCTGCGGATATACTACGACATTAATAATAGCAAAAATGACGGCATTTGTCGATTATTCTTTAAAAACAACCGTAATTTGCCGAAAAAGTCGATTTACTCCAGAAAAGTCAGGCAGCATACAGCAGATGCCGATTCTGATAACATAATGCAAAAAGACGGCCTCCCACCCAAGACATCGGGTTTGAGGCTGTCATGATATTTTTTAGAGCCTGATCTTATCAGTATAAAATAATATGTTCTATTTCACAACCCTATTATTTTATACCATAGAAGCCGGCCTGCATACCGGAAACCCAGAGGACCTCAACAACAGAGAAACCAGTTTCAGCCAATAGTTGACGGTGGGCTTCCAGCGTAACCGGCTGCAATTCAGTGCCGTACCTGCTGATATGCTTGTCCGCCGCCTCCGGGCTTTTACCGTTCAATACCTGGGTCCGCTGCCACCGCTTGAGGCCAATGTGTGTGCCTGTTGCTGTATCAGGCTGGATGGTCTCAAAAGTAATGTAAATACCACCCGGTTTGAGCATACGGTAACAATTGCTGGTTGCTTGCCTGCGGCCGGCTGTGTCCAAATAATGATGAGCCATAACGGCTGTAATAACATCAAAATGTTCAGTATAATCTAAATCCTCACTGCCTGCCAATACATAAGATACCTGGTCGGTTGCCAGTTTCGCCGCAGCAATCTGCAACATCCCGGCTGCCGGATCTGCAGCCACGTACCGGGTTGAACCAAACTCGGCCATTGCTTTAACAATAAGCGTACCTGTACCGCAGCCGGTATCCAGCCAGGTTAACGGCTGTGGGACAGCTGATTTGACCAAGTCCAGAATTTCATCATGAAATAAATGATAACGGGGAATTGTTTTATCAACATTAGCATCATAATCAGCGGCTGCCTGCGAGGTTTTATTATCACGCATATTGTACCTCCTAGTTAATCCTGTTTACTGGCAGACCTCCTGACAGTTTAATGTTTCGGCAATTTGATCCAGTTGGGAAACCATTTTGCTCACCTGCTGGATCGTGTCGGCCACCTGGGTTACGGCAGCGGCGATCTGGTTGATGGCCTCCTGGGTGTCATTAATCTGGGTATAGATAGTTGAACCGTCGGATTTAATATTGCCAATAATTGTCTCAATCTTCTTTACCGAATCGGCGCTGGTTGTTGCCAGCTTGCGGATCTCACCGGCCACCACGCCAAAGCCCCGCCCCTGTTCGCCAACCCGGGCCGCTTCAATGGCAGCATTGAGTCCCAGCAGATTCGTCTCACTGGTAACATTCCTGATCATCCCCAGTACCTGGTCGGTCTCCTGTACCCGCACCTGCGAGGCGCTTGCCACCTGGGCCAGTGTCCGTCCGGTAGCTGCAATCTCCTGGGTCTGAGCTGAAATCTCCTGCGTAGTAGCCGCCAGTATATTTATGCTGTCCAGCAGGTCACCGGCCATCTGTTTCATTGATTCCTGCAGTTCAACCGGCTGGGTTATGGCAATAGCGCCAATAACCTCATTGACATCATTGTACACAGGTATTGCCACCGAGGTATACGGCAGCCCATACAAAGTTTTATCAAACCGCATGGCAATCCGCTTTTTCTCGTGGATGGCGCGATACACGCCGCTGCCCACCTTCAGCGGCTGATCCTTTGGTACTTTTAAATCAAGTTTTCCGCCCGGTTTATACAGGAGAAACCTTTCCCGGTCGGTAAGAGTTACCCCTGCATCGTTCTGCAAAGCCTGTTGCATGGCCGGTAAGGCCCACAGCAGCCTGTCCAGAATCTCCTTATCATTTGCCGACATACTCATCGCCCCTTATTCTTACAATATCGTAATCACTTTCCGGTTAAGTACAAGTCAAACGCCCGCGGCGCGCGTTACAAATAATCGCTTTGGAAAAAATCTTTATATATTTTATTCTAGCACAGCCCTCCGGCTACGGCCATCATAACATGGGGAAAACGCCGCAAGGCATAACTGCTCATTGGCGTTTTTATGTAACCTAAATTCTATTACTATTTTACATAAACTGCTTCGGTTTCCCGGATTTGCGGTAAGCCGATCAGCTCATTAAACTCGCTGAAAGCAATCATTTGGTCCAGCATACCGGCGGTAGTCCCAGTTGCTTTCAATTGTTCCATTAGGCGGGTGACGGCCAGCGTCACGGTATAGGTCGACGCCGTTGGATAAATAACAAGCTGGTAGCCGATCGCAGCCAGTTCCGGCACCGGCAGCAGCGGCGTTCTGCCGCCTTCCACCATATTGGCCAGTACCGGTACGGTAAAGCCGGCGGTAATCTTTTTCATTTCTTCGATACTCTCCGGCGACTCGATAAACAGGATATCGGCTCCTGCCTCCTCATACGCTTTCGCCCGCGCCAGGGCCTCATCAAGCCCATGTACAGTACGGGCGTCAGTCCGGGCAATAATTACCAGATCAGCATCCCGGCGGGCATCAACAGCCGCTTTAATCTTGCCGACCATTTCGGCCTGAGGCACAACCTGACGGCCTGTCATATGGCCGCACTTTTTCGGCGCAACCTGATCTTCCAGCTGAATGGCGGCTACACCAGCCTTTTCATACTCGCGGACAGTACGCATTACATTGATTGCATTGCCAAAACCGGTATCGGCATCAGCAATAACCGGTATGCCGACAGCCTCCACAATATTAGCCGCCCGGGACACCATTTCACTCATAGTCAGCAGGCCTACGTCCGGTTTCCCAAGATGGCTGGCCGCCTGGCCATAGCCTGTCATATATACCGCCGGAAAGCCCACCTTCTCAATGATTTTAGCTGTCAGTGCATCATGGGCACCTGGGGCCACAACAATTCCCTGACCTGCCAACAATTGTCGCAATACACTAGTTTGTCTCATGCTCATTCCCCTTTAGGTTCATTTTAAAATATTTTTTGGCAAACCGGCCACATTGATCGGCATAACTGGACCCTAACGCGCCCAGGGCATACAATAAATACTGTTCATCAATGATAAAACGGGGCTGAACAGGCAATAGGGAAATTCCGGGGTTTTTAAAAGCCTCGGCCAAAATCCACTCATTATCGGTCAGGGCACCATGGGTAAAAATCCCGCCCACGGCGATCACATATTTCACCCGGCGCAAATCCCGGCCTACCGGGGTTCCGGGTATGATTCCGAGCACCGGGTTCGCCTCCTGGGCAATATACCCGGCATGCCGCTTCAGTGCCACTTCAATGGCACTAACCGCCAGGGCCAGATCAAACTGCTTCTCTTGCGGTGCCTGACTGATATGGCCGGGGTTTGCCTCCAGGTACTGGCAATAGGCAAGCAGTTGTTCGGCAGCCGCCTGACTGGTGCTGCCGATTTTCGCCAACACCCCCAGGGGACCTACTGTTTCAACAATGCCGGTCGCACTGACCCGCAAACCCAGATTACCTTCTACGGTACGGTAGGACGGCTGCTTTTCGTTATTGACAATCAGGCCTTTTTCCTCAATTGTCAGCTTCTCTAATTCAGGCAGCACCGAATGGATGTCAGTAGTTGCGCCCCCAATATCAATAATTAAAACCTCACCGACACCGGCTTCCTGAAAAGTCCCTTTCGCCAGCAATTCTGCTCCCAGCAGTACAGCACCGGGGGTAGGCATCACTTTCTTATCGGAAACGATGTCAAGTAATTTATGTAAGCCTGCCGCCAGGGTGATCTGTTTGATAAACTGCTCATGAATAGCCTCCCGGGCCGGTTTAACCTTTAATTCATGAATTGTCGGCATCACATTGGGAACACGGACAAAGGGAACCTTATAACTGGTAAAAATCCCGGCTGCCTGGCTCTGAGCCTCTTTGTTGCCGGCGATAATAACCACAGCCTGGATGTTTGCCTGAACAATAAGCCGGGCATTTTCAATAAGCGATTGCTGGTCACCACCGTCGGTGCCGCCGGCCAGTAAAACAATGTCCGGTTTAATCTCCTGCAATACCTGCAACCGGTATTCCGGCAGGTCTTCATGGCTGATAATCTCCAGCACCCTGGCCCCGGCACTCATAGCCACTTCTTTGGCGGCTTTGGCGGTTACCCGGGGCATATAGCCAAGAGCGACCATCCTCAGGCCGCCGGCGGCACTGCTGGTAGAAAAAACTTTCGCATCGGCCGGCACCCGGACGCCACTTGCGGCCAAGTCCTGCCGGGCATTGTCAATGCCTGTGGCAATATCCTCAATGGTCGTTGGCGCCTGCGAGCGGGCCACAAATTCAATTTCATCCGCTACCAGCCGGAAGGCTGTTAATTTTGTATAGGTGCTGCCGACATCAAATACCAGCAGGTCTGCATACATACCATTCACCCCCAGCGACTAGGCCTTCCTGACAAATACATACCCTTCCATAAGCCGGCGGGCTGTACGGGAAAATGCCGCCCGCCTCAGTTCGCCCTTGTCCACGGCCGCCTCAATCTCAATGACACCGGCCGGATGACCGATCCGAATCACGCTGATGTTGTCAATATGGGGAATGGCCTCATGGACGAGGGTTCCCGGAATCTTGGCCGCCGCCCCGGTGCAAGCCGTACCGGTGCCGGGATAGGTTTTATGCAGAACCTGCATAAACATCATTCTGGACAGAAAATCGATCTGGTCAGCAGCTATTGTCTGGCCTGTCGTAAAATCAATATAATCAGCAGCCGGAGCCACAAAGGCAATCATGGGGAAAGCGGGACTTTTTTCTGTGGCGGTCTGAACATCAGGAGCCATACCGATCATTACGGTTGCCTGGGCCCGGATTTCCTCCAGCAAAGACAGGAGCGCCGCATTCCCATTCACCTGCTGCGGCGTTTCCCGCCCGGTCATGCCAATGTCCTTGGCCCTGACAAAAACACAGGGATTGGAAACATCCACAATCGAGACCTGCAATGGGCCGTTACTTGTTGCGATGGTGTCCACAGGCTTGCCTGTCGGCAGTAGCCTGTCGGTCGCCGACCCGGCAGTGCCGGAGAAATCCATCATAATCCGGGCCCCGGTGCCAGGCACGCCATCAATCTTGCAATCCCCGTTCACTTTGGCTAAGCCGTCGACAGTGGGAACTTCGGCAACCAGAATCCGACCAGTATTGGTATTGTGAATTCTGACGGTAGTCAGCGGTTCCTTAGCGGCAACAAAACCTTCGTCAATGGCAAAGGGACCCACGGCCGAGGAAATATTGCCGCAGTTGCCTGTATAATCAATATAGGGTGCCGTAATACTGACCTGACCAAAAGTATAGTCAATATCTGCCTCCGGATGAGTGGAGGGCCCGATAATCGCCAGTTTGCTTGTTAGCGGGTCTGCTCCTCCCAGGCCGTCAATTTGACGGACATCAGGGCTGCCGAAGATGGCTAAAATCGTTTTATCCCGTTCGGCCCGATCCTGCGGCAGATGATTGGCTTTTAAAAACATCGCCTTACTTGTCCCGCCCCGCATAATTACGCAGGGAATTCTTTGCATTTCGCTCACTATAAGCCTCTCCTCTCTAATTCGGCCTCCGTCCATTTAACACACTGGGCCGGGTCGGTGCCAGGGCCGAAAAATCCGTCAACCCCTAAAAAGCCGCTGCCTTCATTGGCAATTTTTTCTTCGTAAAAGGTATGCTCTTCCTCTTTTTCGCTGATCCGGCCCCCGCCAATTAAAAGGACCTTGTCCCGGAGTCCCAGTTGCTGCAGGCGGTCTTCCACCCGGGGGAACAGCTCCCGTCCCAGCCCCAGCAGATTGGCAATGCCCACAATGTCGGCCTTGGCCTCAGCTGCCACTTCCGCCACCGTTTCCGGCAGGTTCATGCCCCGCATATAGATGACCTCATAGCCGGCTTTTTCAAATTCCTCCCGGATCAGGTTAACACCCATAACATGGGCATCGGCCCCGACCGTAGCCAGTACCATCTTTTGTTTGCGGGTTGGTTTTTTCTCTGCCGGCACCTCGACCGGCTCGGCGGTTACCGCCACCCGCTTCGCATCAACCCCCAGCGGCGTGTAGCCGGGGATATAACGTTTAATGCCGTCTTTGTCCCGGTGGGTTTTAACATGCCGTTTCAGATCCCAGCCGCCAGCCCGGGGGCAATCCATAATCCCGGCCTTACCGGCCTGTACAATGCGCTCAATCAGCTCGTCTTGTCCGTATTGCCGCCAAAAGCCGGCATTGATCTCGACCGGTGCCAGGGGGCGTTGCATTCCCAGCACCCGCTCCAGCACAGCCATCGCTTCCGCCAGAATTTCCTGCTTGCGCTCCTGGATATAAGGATCACGAATCGTCACGGCAACCGTATTTTCAAATACATTCTGCGTGGCCCAGATGGCTTTGGCCATGGAAGCGCCTGTCGGTATACCCACCGACTCAGCAGCCTTGGGCCGGTAGAAATGGGCTCCGCCCAGCCTGGCACTTACGGCCATGCGAGCAAAATGTGCCGCTTCGGCAATTAAATCTCCCGGCGGATTCTGGAAGGTTTCCGGTACCACAATCAGGCTCTTGCTCCACATCGTTTCCTTAAAAGCTTGCATAACCGCCAGATCGGCCAGGAGATTGAGGCCGGCCACATTCATCTGTACAGCACTCAGTTCCGGCGGCAGACCGGCTAAAACCCCCAGCCCTTCAGCCAGCAGGCACATAGCCAAAGCCATTCCGTCCGTGCCGCCGATGTTATTCAGATGCTTATGGGATTCAATCTGTACGAATATATTATTTTCCGCACATATTTCCAGGGCCTTAAAGCCATTAACCACCTTCGTTTTATAGTCATGGATACCCCGGCCGCCAAAATGCACATGAATAACCGGGCCGATATCCGTGCCGTCAAAACCGGCAATCAACGCGTTAATAATCGACAGATGGGGCGTGTCGCCGGTGGCATTAATCCGCATCGGATGAACAGCCCCACCGCCTATTTCCACCAATTTCCGCTCGCCGCCGGGGGTAATGCCGCCTTTACCGCGCGATTGGTCGATCAAATCCCGTCCTTTCAGAGGGTCAATATGGCGGGTTGCCTCGGAATGGACAAAATGAAAGAGATGTATTCCCAATTTTTCTGCCATGCTGTACATTTCCAATGATTCCTGATAGGTTTCCTCAGCTGTATTACGCCCTAAAATCGGATTCTGAACAGGAATGCCGGTCTTTTCTGCCTGCAAGGCCAGGTCATAAATCCGGTAGCCGCTCCGTTCCACCCCGTTGACTACCCGCGGATAGGGGGCCGGCAGCCCCTCGACCTCGCCGTCCTTGCCAATTGTCGGCATCGCTACCCCAAAAGTCTCCTGGTAAGCGCAGATGCTGTCATAATCGTCAATAATAATCTGTTTTGTTCTTTCCTGCACGCTTAATCCCTCCCATGGCCTTTAGTTGCTGCTGATGCCCAGTTCTTGCCTGACCCGGCTGATTAGACCGCCGGCAGCAATAGTTGCCAGTACACTAGCCGATAAAGCCTGCGCGGCAATCTCCCTGTCTCCCAACCTGATGAGCCCCTGAACCAGATCAGCCTCCACCAGGTCACCGGTCTGTACATGACGGCGCAAATCGGCAACCAGCACCGGCAAGCCAATATTAATAGCATTACGCCGGAAAATCCGGGCAAACGATTCGGCAATAATCAGACCTACCCCGGCGGCCTTCAGTGCCACCGGCGCCTGCTCCCGGCTGGAGCCGCAGCCGAAATTCCTGCCGGCAACAATAATGTCGCCGGCCTGAACCCGGGCTGCAAAATCAGCCTGGTTACTGCCGGCCATCGCATACCTGGCCAGCCCGGAGAACTCTTCCGCCATCGCATAGCCCGGCAGGATCTGATCGGTATCAACATGATCGCCAAACACCCAGACCTGCCCCTTAAGCCTGTTCATAACAACCGCCGCCTTCCAGTGCTAATGTTCCCGGCCGGGTAATCCGGCCCCGGACAGCCGTAACTGCCGCCGTAGCGGCCGAGGCTAAATATACCTGGGCATCGCGATGCCCCATTCGCCCGGGAAAATTGCGGTTGGTCGTGGCTAAAATAACATCCCGTTCGGTGCCAAGCCCCTGATGGGCCCCAAAACAGGGTCCGCAGCCGGGATTGGTAACGACAGCCCCGGCATCACGCAGAATCTTGCACCAGCCGGCCGCTTCCATGGCAGCCAGCACATTTTTGGAGGCGGGGATAATCAGCATAGTCACCGCCGGGTGCACCGGCCGGTGTTTAAGAACCTTAACCACCTGCTCTATATCAGACAAACGGCCGTTGGTGCAGCTGCCGACAACGACCTGGCTTACCGCTACCTCCGTCAGTTGGCTGACAGGCTGCACATTGGCCGGTGAATGGGGGCAGGCGGCCACGATATCAATCGTTTCCAAAGCCAGGTTTACTGTTTTTGCCACCGCCGGCGCCGCTGTCTCCTCACCACCGAAGCAGGCAATCATAGCCCCCATCTCAATGCCCATATTGCAGATTGTCAGCCGGTCATCCAGGGCAATGGCGGCAATGCCAGGGCCGGTAAAGACAACCGCCTTGTCAGTCAGACCGGCCACACCAAACTCTTTGATCAGTGACAGTACAATATCCTTGCCACCCACATAGGCCTGCAGCTGTCCGGTCATATACACCTCAATGACCTCCGGTACCTCAATGTCAATTGTCCCGGTCGCCATCGCGGCTGCCAGTTCGGTTGACCCCACCGGGATGGCGATAACGCCGTAACCGCCAGCCGTACAGGTATGGGAATCGGCCCCTACCAGAATACTGCCGGGCGGCAGCCGGTGCCGCTCGGCCAGCACCTGATGAATAACACCTTCGCCTTTATCATACAGGGTGATCCCGTACTGGCCGGCAAAATCCTTCATAATCCAGTGCATGGCTTTAGCCTGTACTGTCGCCGCCGGAAAAATATGATCAATCACCATGACCACTTTCTGTGGATCAAACACCCGGTCAATCCCAATCTGTTCAAACTGTTGAATAGCCATTGGCCCGGTAACGTCATGGGCTGCCACCAGATCAACACGGCAGCGGATATCCTGCCCTGTCACCACGGTCTCCAGGCCTGCGGCCCTGGCCAGATATTGTTCAATAAAATTCATGACGTCCCCCTAATCAACAATCTCAATACCCAGTTTTTTAGCCACCCGGTAGGCTTCGTCCTTATCGGATGCCTGCTTGAGCACCAGCCGGCCACCACCCCGGTTAAGCGACGACACCAGCGAGTTTTTTTCCGTGGCATATACCGTAATCTGCTGCAGCTGGGGCTCCTCGGCCTGCAGGATCTCAACTGCAATCCCCTCTCCGGCCACCTTGCTCATCACTTCGCGGTACAGCTGGCTGTTGTCAGTACCGGCCCCGTATACTGCCGCCATCAATATCCCGGGCACATTTATCCCCCGGCGGGCAAACAGTTCCGGATACAATTCTATTTTGACCTTAGTAATCTTACCTTTGGCCAGATAATGGGCAATCCGGGCAGCATTAGTCGGTGACCCCACCGCCTGGCTGCTGCCACCGACAACCGCTTCGCCAAAGGGCTTGACAATCACATTGGCTTTACGGGCCATAGCCCGCGCCTCAGCTAGGGCCTGGCTGACCGTTTCCTCAATCCGCTTTTTCTCCAAGGCCTGCATATCATCGCCAATATAGGTTTCCACCGCCTCATTGGTCTTGAAAAAAGGCTCCATATACTGAATGACAACAGGCACCACCTGTTTTGCCGATACGGGATGCACGGCGGCAGCCATTGCGATCATGACATCGACCGGCACCGTTACCGGGATCGAGGTATACAGGGCCAGTTGCGCGGCCAGTTTGCCGATCATAACGCCACCACCGATATGGGTGGCGCACAACCCGGCTACCATAACCCGCGGTGTGCAGGGATTGGCGATTGTCGGTGATATCGCCAGCACAATCGCTCGGGCCATGGCCGCCGGACTGCCGCCGGCCAGTTCGACAAAGGCGGCGGCTGACGCAGCCGCGCCGGCGCCAAAACCTTCCATATTACAGCCGGTGGAGGTCTTGCCTACCCGGAAGATGGTACCGATTTTCAGCATAACGGCAGCCACCCGAGCCACAGCTTCCTTATCCTCCAGTTCTTCCAGCAGCGCCCTGACAAACCCCGCGTAGGTACAGGAATCACCGGTACCGGCGCAGGGTTGCAGCCCTACTGAGTGATTGCCCACCTGGGCTCCCAGCGTGTAAGTCAGCACTTTATTAAGAAATTCATCGGCCACAAGCTGAGGGGCACCGGTCTGGGCCAGTTCCCGGCCGGTAGTTCCCATTAAAAAGCTCGCACCGGTTGTCGTCCCGATCTCCACAGCATACAGATTGTGCGCGAAGCTGGCCAGCACGGCTGAATACACCTCTGACCGGGTCATGCCGCTTGTTGCCATTGCCTCGGCGACAACGACTTCACTGACCGGCACCTGTGCCTGCCCGGCGATCTCAATACAGTCGCCAATTGTCAGTTCACCGGCGGCCAGCCCTTTTTCCGCCATAAGTTGATTGATTTTTTCCATCATCGACCACCGACCTTTATCCCCGTACTTGAATACCTGCCATTTCTTCCCAGACCTTAATTACTGCCGAAATATCCTCCCGCCCCAAGCCTTTGGCTTTAGCCATGGCAAACACCTGCTGGGCTAATGCCCCTACAGGCAGAGGTACCTCCAGGCTTCGGGCTGTTTCCATTGCCAGTTCCAGGTCTTTATGCTCCAGATCAATAGCAAAACCGGCTGTAAAATTATTGTTCAGAATAAACTTTTCTGCTTTTGCTTCCAATGCATAGCTGCGGCCGGAACTTTCCTGAATAATCTCCAGCATCGTACGGGGATCAAGCCCGGACTTGACTCCCAATACCAGCGCCTCCGCGACAGCCGCCATGTTGATGCCAAGCAGCAGGTTATTTACCACCTTCATGGCATCACCGGCACCACTTGGGCCTACATGGTGAATTTTCTTTCCCAGCCTTTGCAGCAGCGGCAGTATACTCTGCACCACTGCCGTTTCGCCACCCACCATAATGGTCAGCGTTCCGGCCGTTGCCCCGGCAACCCCGCCGCTGACCGGTGCGTCGATATAAGCTACTTCCCGGGCCTGGGCCAATGCCGCCATTTTTTGCGTGCTGCCGGCGGCAACACTGCTCATATCAATGATGGTTTGCCCGGCTTTACAACCGGCCAGTACACCCTGCTCACCCGTCAGGGTGCTTTCGACAATAGCAGCATTGGGCAGCATCATGATGACCACCGATACCGCCGCCGCTAGCACGCGCGGTGAAGGGCACGCCGTTGCGCCTTGGGCTGTCAATTCAGCCATGGCCGCTGCATTGACATCATAGATATATAATTGAACTTCAGCCGACTGCAATAAATTCTGCGCCATCGGTTTGCCCATAGCCCCAATACCGATAAAACCAATATTCATGTTTCTACTCCCTCCCGAACCGGTTAGCGCAGGCCGTCTTCCCCTTTTATTTCCTGTACCTGCAAACCGCCAATCCGCGGATGCGGCCGCCCCCCGGAGGTCACAACAACGGCAACCACAATTTCATCGGCCGCCGGCGCATCATGCAGCCTTACTTCCATAGCATCATAGTGGGTCCTGACAAAAGCGGCATCCTTATAGTGCAGGGGTACGTCCAGAGTCGTCCCCGGCCCTCCCAGCTTTTTGGCGGACGGAATGATAGCTTTGCCGCCACCGACCGCTTCCCGCATCGGTTTGCCCAACTGGGGATGAAGAATAGCGGCGCCATGCTCCAATTCGCCGTTCATACCGATAATGGCCCCTTTGCCGTAACTCTCGGCCTGGCTGGGGGTAATGCCCATAGCCGCCACGGCCTTCTGAGCGAGCTCTCCGCCCAGATATTCGCCAACGTCGCTGAGCAGGCTCAGGTCAGCCACATATTCACCGGCAAAAGGGTTTTTGATAACGGCTATGGCCGCACATTTTTTAAAAGGCTTATCAACCGCTTTCTTGCCATCCAGCATGACCTCTTCCACAACAGTAACCATTTTGCGTATTGTCAACTCCATACTTCTTCCCCTCCTGAATTCTCTTATCCCTTGGACACGGCAGAGAACGTAACCTATTATGGGATAAATCGCCGTGGCTTCAATTAAAGGGCAATGATAAATCCCTCCGGGACCATGACCAGTTGCTCTTGAACAAAAACTGCCGCCCCGGCGATAATTCCCTGGTTGTATAATTCAGTTGCCCGGCTCCAGCCGTTCATAAGCGCGACTTCAACCACCGGCGGCGGCAGCACCCCCACCTCGGTGACAACCTGGTGACCCCAAATATCGGTATTGGGATCCAATTGTTCAGCCCAGGCCAGTTTAATTGCCGGGTGGCCGACGTAAGTGGCATTGCCAAGGCTGGTGGCACAGGCATCGGCAACGCCAGCACTGCCTGCCGCCACAATGGCAGCGGTGGCAATGCCTTTCGTAAAACTGCGTCCGCCCAGCCCGCTTGTCGCTACCCCGCCAATTCCCCGGCTGTCGTCCAGCACCAGTTTATGCGTAGGCTGCCGGCCGATGGCCGGCGCCACCCCAACGGCAGTTTTCTGACCGGCTGCCAGCCTGATAGCGATATCGCCGCCATTATTGACAATCGCTTTAGTGGCCCCCCGCGCCAGCAGCCAGTCGGCGGTCAGATCAGCGATGGTTCCGGCCACGGCCGCCATAGGCGTCAGGGTTATATCACCGGCCTGCTGCACCGCTGCCAGCATACGTTTTAGCACCACTGGCCAATCATTACCGTCCCTTATCGCCAGTTGCGGACTGGCTGCTGTTTTCTGATAAGCCGCCAACTCATACAGTACCTCCGTGGCATAATGGGCGGCCTGCTGAGCCTGCTTGGTCAAAGGGCTGCTGCCGGCCAGTGCTCTAATTGTCATTTGTATTGGACCAAAATCCAGGCTGACCTGGCCCGCGTCCATTACCGTAATCATAATTAAACTTCCTTTATCAATGAAGTTATCGGTTTGACAGCAGCCGTATGGCCGCCAATTTTCTCAAAGGTTGCCCGTGTCATTGTATATTCAACCGGGGCTACCGTGGCCGGTGTGGCTACCCAGGAAAAGGCCCGGGGCACCACTTTTTCCACATCCACCATAAAATTAATCCCACCGCCTGGCAGAATATAGGTTGGCGCCCCGCCAATCGTCAGTTTAACCTCACCCTGGTGCACGGCCTGGGAAAGCTTGAGCGGGTAGGTTGTCACCCCAGCCCGGGCACTGCCGCCGGTTCCGCCCACATATACGGCCGATACCCGGGCATCCTCACAGTTAGCAGCAATCAGGCCGACTACGGCCTGAATCTCAGCCGTCAAAGGAATTTCTTTGACCGTACCGTCAGCCTGAACCTCAAGCAATCCGGCCTGCTGCCCCGTTGTCTCAGTAACCAGAATTCTCAGGCCCGGCTTGGCCACTGTCATGTCTACCTGCTGAACGGCCGCCAGTGGCCCGGCGACTGCAGTCCCGCCCCAGCCGTGGCCCTGCTCGCCGAAATACCGGCCCCGCGTACTTTTACGCCCGTTGGGAATAACACCACTAAAGGCCATGCCAACCTCTTCCCCGGCCCGGTGTTCAGTTAACAGACCTATCACATGATGATCAAGAATGATGGCTTCATCAACCACCTTGCTTAACTGGGCGGCAAACATACCGATAGTTGCACTGCCACAGCCAACCCGCATTTTCTTTTCCGTCACGCCGTCAATGACCGGTGGCTGACCCACAGCGAGTTCAAGCTTACTGCCTTTTTCCACTTGCAATACAACCCGTTCCCCGTTAGCCAGGCCAACAATAGTCCTGGCCGCCATAAACCCGTGTTTGCCGCTCAGGGTATTGGCACCGCCGATTGACAACATCTTAGCCCCGTATTCTTCGGTATCAACCATGCCGATTACCGCCCCGTCCCGGAGTACCCGGGCCCCTTCCGCCCCAATGTGGGCATTGGCGTCAATCTTGACTTTTATACCGCTATAGCTGAGGGGTGCCTCGGTAACTACCGTTACTACCTCAATATCGCTTACACTGGCAGCGACAATATGGGGTGCCGGCTTACAGCAGGGATATTCCGTACCTGCGCCAACGGCCGTGATCAGAGGCCGATCCGGTATTTCCGGATATGCCTGACCGGCCCGGTCACTGACCGGCACCAAAGTGCGGTTGCGTACCAGCGTGCCGCTGTCATTGGTATACCGGCGGCAGGCTCCGTCAAAACCGGGCTGGACGGCGCACTGCACCGGACAGGCCCGGCAGACGGCGGCACCGGCGGCCACCGTATCGTTTCTGCTGACGGCGCCGCAGGGACAAACCCGCAGGCAAATACCACAGGCCGTACAGTTACTACTCAGCCGGGCTGTTTTATCTATTAAAGAGACCGCACCTGTAGGGCAATTTTTTATACAAAGCCCGCACCCTTTGCACAGGTGTTCTTCAATTACAATCACATGTGTCCCCCCCTAACCCTTGCCCGGCTCCCTCAACCGACTTTTTCTTTCGCCTTGAGCAGGCTTAATACCCGTTCCGGTGTAACCGGCAATTCTGTTATGCGAATGCCAACTGCATCATACACCGCATTGGCGATTGCGGCAGCGGTCGGCACCAGCGAGGTTTCCCCCAGGCCTTTCGCACCAAACGGCCCGGTGTCGGCCGGTTCCTCGACAATGATAGAATGCACTGCCGGCACATCCAGCGAGGTGGGAATCAGGTAAGTGGCAAAGGACGGCGTCTTAATCCGGCCTTGAGCTGTCTTGACTTCCTCATAAATACCATAGCCCAACCCCATAATGCTCCCCCCTTCAATCTGTGCTTCCACCTGGAGAGGATTGACCGCCTGTCCCACATCATGAGCGGCATAAATATGTAATACTTCTACCAGGCCGGTTTCGGTATCAACTTCCACCTCAACCGTCTGGCTGCCAAATGCATAGGCTTCATAGGGCTCACCGGCGCCTGTTTCATTGTCAAGGGCCGTGGTCGTTGGATTAAACCAGCCATGACCGATCGTCATTATCCCTTTGCTCCGGCAGGCGGCAAGCATCGCTTTTATCGGTTTACGGAACTGATCCTCCTGACCAGGCACAGTGACCCAGCCCGACTTTAAAGCGATTTGCTCGACAGGCACACCAAAGGTTTCTGCCGCCACTGCCAACACTGCTTTTTTTGCCTCCCGGGCGGCCCGCAGGGCAGCATTCCCGGAAATATACGTCTGCCGGCTGGCCGAGGTTGCTCCGCCGTCAGGCGTAACGCCCGTATCGGCTGAAATGACATGGATATCATCAAAAGTAACGCCTAATTCTTCGGCAACAATCTGGGCAATAATCGTATTAGAGCCCTGCCCGATATCGGCCGCGCCAACCATCAAATTGACAGTACCGTCATCCAGCAAATCGACATAGGCTCCGGCTGGATTCGGCATTCCCGTGTTGCCAATACCATAAAACATGCAGCCGATACCATAGCCGCGTTTTTTGCCCGTTCCTGGTTTTGTCTGTTGCCAATTCTCCTGCCCCTTATCATAAGCGGCAGTAAGTGTGCCTGTGACCCCGCCGCCGCTTTCCAGAAGCTGGCCGGTTGCTGTAGCACTGCCTCGTTTGAGGGTATTGAGTAAACGTACTGCCAGCGGACTGATGCCGGCCTTTTCCGCAACCAGATCCATCTGCTGCTCATAGGCAAAAGCGGCTTGCGGTACCCCGAACCCCCGCATAGCCCCGGCAGTAGGGTTATTCGTATAAATGGTATACGCATCAATACGGACATTAGGGACTTCATAAGGGCCTGTGGCATGAACCGCCAGGCGGGTGACCGGTGCCGGCCCGTAGGAAGAATAAGCACCGGTATCGGCAACTGCCACCACATCTACGGCCAGCAGCCTGCCGTTTTTGTCGGCAGCCGTCTTATAGGTGATTGTACAGGGGTGACGTTTAGGGGAGGCCACCAGGGACTCTTCCCGCGTATAGACCATTTGTACCGGCCGTCTTGTGCGCACTGCCAGGAGAGCCAGATAGATCTGCACCGACACATCCAGCTTGCCGCCAAAACCGCCGCCGGTCGGGGCCTGAATCATCCTGATCTTATTGCTGGGCATAGCCAGATTGCGGGCTATCTCCCGGCAATCAAAGTGTGTATTCTGCGTGGAGGCTTTAATAACGACCACATCACCCTCCAGATAGGCCACACCCGCTTCCGGCTCAATATACGCATGTTCCTGCATTTGCGTCCGGTACACTTTTTCCACAACAATGTCGGCCCGGGCAAAAGCTGCTTCCACATCCCCCTTGCGGATTTTCCGCAAAGCCAGGATATTATTGTCGCCATGAACCTTGGGGGACTCGGGCTGCATGGCCTCTACCGCATCAAAAACCGGCGGCAATTCTTCAATTTCCACTCTAATCAATGCCAAAGCCTGACTGGCCAGTTCTTCCGTTTCGGCAGCCACCACGGCAAGGGCATCGCCAATTTTACGGATTTTATCAACTACCAGTACCGGCTCATCTTTAAAAATAATGCCATGAGCATTGCCACCAGGCACATCGGCTGCCGTCAGTACCGCCACAATCCCCGGCAGAGCTTTAGCCGCAGCTACATCAATATTTTTAAGTACGGCGTGCGGGACTTTACTCCGGAGTACTTTGGCATAGAGCATAGCCGGCAGTTTAATATCGGCACTAAACCTGGTTTTTCCCAGTACTTTATCCAAGGCATCCTTACGAATCACTGATTTTCCGACTACCGAGAAATCTCCCATTTATGGCCACTCCTTTGGCAACTCATCGTTTTTGCTGAACTACTTTTTCGATTGCATTAGCAATCTTGCTATAACCGGTACACCGGCAAAGATTACCGGCTATCGCCCCCATAATGGCTTCTCTGTCCGGCTGGGGCTGCTTATCCAACAACACTTTGGCTGATAAAATCATACCCGGTGTGCAGTAACCGCACTGAACCGCACCTTCTTCGATAAATGCCTGTTGCAGCGGGTGCAGGTGTTCATAATCGCCTACGCCTTCAATTGTTACTACCTCCCGGCCTTCAACCTGGGCTGCCAGCACCAGGCAGGAATTGGCCGTATTGCCGTCAATAATCACCGTACAGGCGCCACAGTCACCTTCACCGCAACCGATTTTTGTCCCGGTCAGATCAAAGGCCTGACGGATAACATCTACAAGCCGCCAGTTGGGCGGACATACTGTTGTTACTTCTTTGCCATTAAGCACAAAATTAATCGTTACCTTCTCCATCATATCTCCCTGCCTAACTTATTTCTGCCCAGGCTTCCTCAAGTGCTCGCTTCATTAAAACCCCTGCCGTCTGCTGGCGGTACACCGCTTCCGAACGCACATCATCAATTGGCCGGACGGCCTTGGACACCTGCTCTGCCACTTGTTGGATAAGCGACTCGGTAATTACCTGGCCCAGCAGGATATCTTCCGCTGCGGTCGCCCGCATGACGGTAGCCGCCACTGACCCCAGTGCCAGTCTGACCCCTGCCACCTTACCAGAGCTGTCATCAACCTGCAGCCAGGCCGCAGCATTAACTACGGCAATCGACAACGCTTTACGTTTGCCGAGTTTTTGGAACCCGCCCCCCTGGCCTGACTGCCTGACCGGTAAAATTATTTCGGTTATAATTTCCCCGGGCTGCAGCACGGTACGGCCGGGGCCGGTAAACAAATGATCCAGTTCAATTTCCTTGAAACCACTGCCTGTTGCGACTCTGACCTGCGCACCATACGCCAGCAGCACCGGAACTGTATCGGCGGCCGGGGAAGCATTACCGATATTGCCGCCGACAGTGCCCTGATTGCGGATTTGCGGTGAGCCAACCAAACCGGCCGCTTTGGCCAGTGCCGGCACATATTGCTGAATCACCGCCGATTCATAGATTTCCGTGTGCGTAACGGCGGCACCAATTGTTAGCCGGCCGTTATTCCATTTGATTCCTCTTAATTCTTCCAGCCTGCTAATATCAACAATCACTGCCGGATCAATAAGCTTTTCTTTTAGCTTTACCATCAGGTCGGTTCCCCCGGCAATAAAATAGCAGCCTGGATTTTCTCCGCTTATTTGCGCTGCCTGCTGTAACGAATCTGCTCTCAAATAATTAAACTTGCTCACAGCCCTGCTCCTTTCCCAATAACCAACACGGCAGCCGCCCTCTAGTTTTGAGTACATAAAAGGACCGCCTATTACCCGGTTTTAGCTGAATCTCAATTATCCGGTAATTTTATATCATCCCGGAAACATACTCCTAAAATTTCCATTACTGCGGCCTGAATCCGGTACGCTGATAACAGCCGTTGTTTCACAAATACCAGCTTATCCGGTTGCCCGGCCAATTTTTGCAGTGCAGGCTGAAACCTTTCATCAACACTTACAACCCGCCCCTCATGGGTCAGTTTATCGGCCAGAAAAACGATAGCGGCCTCATCCAAACAACTGGTTTCTTCAAATATCAAATCCATATGGGCCCCAACGATACCGGCAAGGAGCGGATACCCGTGCCGTTCCATAACTCTCGCACCGCAACGCGCATGGTCCGGCTGCCCTTTGGCAATGTCGTGTAATAGGCAGCCGGTCTCGACAGCGGCAATATTCAAATCCATTCCCGCTCTGTTCAGTCCCTCGGCCAGCTGCCGGCCGGTGGCGGCCACTGCCAGGCAGTGCCGGATAACAGGTTCTGACGATTGAAGTGCCTTTAAGAGGGCAATCGCTTCCTCGCGGGCAGGCAAAGCCCTGCCCTGACTAAATGTTTTTAAAGTTTCATAGTCGGCAGGTGTATCCATGTCTAAAAGCACACCCCGGTCAGGCACTTCAACCGTTATCGCCGGTTCGAGGCGCGCCAGTGCCGTTTTGAGGGTACCCGAACCTGCCGCCAGGATATCCTGGCGGTGTCTGCCGCTGATAAGCGGCGGATGCCCCCGCCGGCCCTGGAATGCGGGATATACCACAGCGGCATTGGTTTGCCGGAAGCGCCGCAGCATGGCTTTAATACTACCGGGCGTCACCAGCGGTGTATCAACTGGCAGCAGAAATATGCCCTCTATGTGCTCCGGCAAAGAACGTAAGCCGGCAAGCACCGATGAAAACATACCTGCTTCATAGTGATCATTCATTACCGCCGTCACCTGCAGTTGCGTTAACACAGGCTGCAATTTTTCTGCCTCCCAGCCGACAACAACACTAATGTGATCCACCCCTGCCTGACGGAAGGAACTGACCACGGTACCAATAACTGAACTGCCGCCAAAAGGGAGAAGCGGCTTAAACGCCCCCATGCGGGAAGAAAATCCGGCTGCCAATATTAAGGCGGCAATGTTGTGCGTCATTTTTCCTCTCATACTGCCTACCCCGCTTTGATTGAGCCCAATTTAGTCTCATCAGCTTTATCTTTATAGTCGCCGCGCCTACATCACCGTGACCTTACCGGCCGCCGGCGGCGTATTGCGGCTTTTATTCACTTTGATTTCCCCGTCGATCAGCACCATTGCCACACCGGGCAAATCTCCCGCCTCAATGGCCTCGAGGGCATTTTTCCCGATCGATCCCAGCGGTGCATCAATAATAGCCAGGTCGGCTTCTTTACCCGGAGCGATCATACCGGTATTAAGCCCATAGGCCCGGGCTGTATTGCCTGTAGCCATGGCAATCACCACCGCCGCCGGAACCTCTGACATACTCGCAATCTGCACAATCGTACGCAGAATACCAAGCGGAATAACCCCGGTGCCGGAAGGGGCGTCATTGCCACAGATAATTCGGTGCAGCTGTCCCAGCTCATTTAGTTTCCGCACAGTCTGGTCGGCAATTTTAGGGTTGCCGCACTGGACGATCTCCAGGGTCAGGTCGCTGCCGATAATCAGCTTGTCGACTTCTGCCGGCGAGATGGCCGTTGGCCCGCCATTAATGTGAGAAACAACATCAGGCTGCACTGCCAGAATATCTGCTGCCGTCACGGTCGAACTGCCGGGAATCGATGTCCCGCCGGTATGCATCATCACTTTCATCCCGTGTGCTTTAGCCCAGCTGACCATGGGGGCAGCCTCGGCCGGTTTTTTTACCGATCCCAGGCCGACTTCGCCCACTAGCCATACGCCATTTGCCGCTAATTCAGCAAAATCGGCCTCAGTCAGCCCCTGCTCCAAAATGACCGCGCCGCCATGAACCTTGACGCCGCCAGGCCGGAGCTTCTGGAAGGAGCGCTGCGCCAGCACCGCCAGGGCCTTTACTCCCGCCGGATCGGTCGGACGGCCGGGCGTATGGCACTCACCGGCCGAGATCATGGACGTCACAGCACCATGTAAAGAACTATCTATGAAATCAGCCATTTTCTGCCTGGGAGTATAGTCGCCAATGACCGGGTGCACATGGGAGTCGATCAACCCCGGCACCACTGTCATCCCGCCGGCATCAATGAGTTTGTAGGCAACAGAATGTAAGGCAAGGTCGTCAATCAGCTTTTTATCACCTATAGCTTCAATCTTGCCGGCATGAATAATAATCGTGTCAGCAGGTAAAACCGGCTCGGAAATATTGCCGGAGACTATCATTCCAATATTGGTTATTGCTGTATAAGCCATGTCAGCCACCTCCTGAATTTTAAGATAAGACTTGCCTTGTGCCGAGTCCCGCAGGGACGCTGGCAGAGCCTTAGTCGTTCTTATGTCCACAGAATTTATTGCAAATTATGAGAGGCTAAAGAACAGGCAGAGAAACTTCATTTCTCTGCCGATTCTTTTTTGTTTTCTCGCCTAGTTCAACGCTTTTTGTTTGGTTTCATCCCCCAGGATAATCATATCCAGGGCGGCGATAATCAGTACTGCCGTAAACATCATAAACACCAGAGGAATTTTATCAGGACCGGTAATCATTGCGGCAACAACCAGCGGTGCGGCAATGCCGCCAATTCGTCCGAAACCTGCCGCCCAGCCCACGCCGGTGGTACGGGCTTCTGTGGGATACAGTTCAGGCGTATATGTATACAAAATACCCCAGGCACCAAGATTGAAAAAGGACATCAGGCAACCCCACAGATAAATATCTGATACCGTTGCCGCGCTGCCAAACATGTATGCCGAGAAAGCGCAGCCCAGCAGGAAGATGGCCATAGTGGCCTTGCGGCCTAGCTTGTCAACCAGGGCGGCAGCAGCAAAATACCCGGGAATTTGTGCTACTGTCATCCATAATACAAACTCAAAGGACTGAACCATATTGTGTCCGGCTTTGACCAGCAGGGTTGGCAGCCAGAGGAAGATTCCATAATAGGAGAATACGATGCAGAACCACAAGATCCACAAGCAGGCCGTCCGCTTCAAATATTTGGGGCTAAATAACTGCAGCACACTAAACGCCGGTGCTGTAGCCGCGGTTTGAATCTCTGCCAGGGACGGTTTCGGGCCTGGGGTTACCCCCAGCTCTTTTTCAATATTGGATACAAGAGCATGAGCCTCGTCAACCTGACCTTTTTTCATCAGGAACAGAGCCGACTCCGGCACAGTCCGCCAGAGGTAAAAGACATATAACGCCGGCAGGGCGCCAATATAAAAAGCAACCTCCCAGCCATATTTAGGGATAATCAAGTAAGAGATGATGGATGCCGCCAGCCAGCCGAACGCCCAGGCACTTTCCAGCAGTACGATCATCCGCCCCCGCGATTTTGTAGGGGAATACTCGCTCATCAGCGTAATTGCCACAGGCAGTTGTCCACCTAAACCAAAGCCAACTAAAAAGCGGAAAAAGAGCAGTGATTCGTAATTCCAGGACAAACCGCAGGCACCTGTGCCCAGAC
>JAEWGR010000124.1 GCA_023388195.1 Bacillota bacterium | reverse complement strand
ACCTTGGCCTTTTAATATTTTAAGAAAGGGGCTGGAGATTAGGAGACCTATAGACCAGGCTGTTTTACCGGTAATACGGTGTAACCAAATAGCGGGAATTTGTAATGGGTTGACCGGTAAATAAGCTGGAGACGCACAACGGGCGTTTCCGGCTTTTTGTTATTCTACCAGAATTTACAATAAATTCTGTGGACATAAGAACGCCTATACCCTAAGGGCACAGGCGGTTTCTGACGGCGTCCTGCGGGACTTGGCACAAACCAAGTCTTATCTCATTCTCCGGTTGTAATAGAAGTTATCATCATGTTTAAGGAGGTGCGGATTGGAATGATTGAACACGTAATTAATAATTTTCGCCGGTGTTATCAAAATAGGCAGACTGTCGCCGCTGAACCGGGATGGCCGCTTAATCGCTTGCTGACACCAATTGTAAGCATTCTGGAGAGAATACTGGGAATTGTGCTTGTATTGCTGGTATGGGAACTGGCGCCACGCCTGGAACTAATCGATCCCTTTCTTCTGCCACCCTTTAGTGAGGTCATACAAAGCCTGTTTCGAATGATTGCCTCCGGCGAAATTTTTAAGCATTTTTCAATCAGTATCAGCCGTTCGGTAACCGGTTTTTTTATTGGTATTGGGATTGCCATTCCCCTGGGGATTTTTATGGGCTGGTACAGCAAGCTGGAAGAAGTGGTGGATCCTTTGGTGCAAGCCTGCCGGAATTCTTCGGTGCTGGCCCTGTACCCGGTATTCCTGTTGTTTTTCGGTTTGGGCGAGACTTCCAAAATGGCCATTATCATCTGGGGGACAGTCTGGCCGGCTTTGCTCAATACGATTTCCGGGGTTAAGAATACAGATCCGCTGCTGATTAAGGCGGCCCGCTCCATGGGGGTATCGCGGCTGACCCTGCTGTATAAGGTCATCGCGCCGGCAGCGCTGCCTTCCATATTGACTGGTGTCCGGCTGAGCGCTGCCAGTTCCATTCTGGTATTGGTGGCGGCCGAAATGATTGGGGCCAATGCGGGCCTCGGGTTTATGATTTTTTACTTTGAAGAACGCTATGCGGTACCAGAGATGTATGCCGGCATTATCACCATGTCGCTCCTTGGGGTCACCGTCAACTACCTGCTTGTTGTCCTGGAAAAACGGCTGACCGGCTGGAAGGAAAAGTTTGTGGGCGATTGAGTTGCGGTTTGGCCGCTGTAACGCTGTTGCGGCAAACGGTAAAGAAAGGCTGTTGTACATAAAGGGGAGGTGCAAATATGAGCTTATTGGAAGATAAAACAGTGCCCGGCCGTGAGAGCAGGCTGGAGGCCTGCATCGCTTACGGCGGTACAGCCTGCAGCCTGAAGGGAGAGAATAAAGGCTGCCTGAAAAACCAGGAACGGGCCTTTTCCCAGTCCGGACTGTGTCAATTGCTGCCAACAATGGGTATGCTGCTGACTTTGCCGGACACGGCGGTTGTCGTTCATGGCGCCATCGGCTGTGCGGCCAATGGCGTCAGCACTGTCATCGGTATCCGGCTGCGGAATGTGCAGAAAGGGAATCCCCAGGCCAAAGACGGCATCTGGGTATCGACCAATCTGACCGAAAGCGATGTTGTCCATGGCGGCGAGAAAAAACTGGAAAATGCAATTTTGGAGACCTATGAACGGTACGCCCCCAAATCGATTGTGGTATTCCAGACCTGCACGCCTTCGATTATCGGCGATGATGTCGCCAGTGTCATTGACCGGGTCAGGAATAAACTGCCTATCCCGGTGCTTGTTGCCTATTGTGAAGGGTTTAAAACCAAGGTCTGGGCAACCGGCTATGATGTGGCCTTTCACGCTATTGTCCATGGCTTTATCGAGAGTGACAAAGAAGGCCGGCCGCCGCGGCGACCGGCTGACGATAAGCGCCAGCGGCCACTGGTCAATGTTATTAATCTGGCTTCGGTGGGGAAACCGGATGAGGATGAAATTACCCGGCTGCTGAATGCAATCGGGATCGATGTGACGATCGGCCCCAATTTTGCCACCCGCGAGGCCATCCGCAATATGACGCAGGCCGACCTGACGATTAGTGTCTGCCCCACCCATGATGATTACTTTATTGACTATCTGTACAAGGAGTACGGTGTGCCCTATGTCCTGAAGGATATGCCGATCGGGCTGGAAAATACCCGGACCTGGCTGCTTGATATTGCCGGCCATTTTGGCCTGGAAAAGCAGGCCGCCGCCGTGATTGCCGCCGAAGAGCAGAAGGTTTGGCAGGCTGTCGCCAAATATCAGCCTGCTTTGAGCGGCAAAACAGTATTTTTGAGTGCCGGTGAGTTCCGGGCGCTGGTAACGGGCGCACTGTTCCAGGAGCTGGGCATGGAGGTTGTCGGGGTACGTTCCTACCATCACGACCATTTTGGCAAAGATTATTATGAGAAGCTGGTGCAAAAACAAAATGGTAAAAACTTTACTGTAGATATTGCTAATTTCCAGCCCTTTGAACTGACCAACCTGCTGCAGAAGACGAAACCGGATCTGTTTATCGGCCATGTCACGGATAATATCTGGGCGGCTAAACAGGGGTTGCCGACAGTAACCATTTTTAGAATATTTGACAGTTATATTGGCTATCAGGGCTTCTATGCCGTAGCTAAAAAAGCCGCAAGGGTCCTGCGAAACTACTCGTTTAACCGGAATCTGGCGCAAAATACAAAAAATCCCTATAAGCCGGTCTGGTATGAACAAAACCCATTCGCTTTTATTAAGGTGGAGGACGTTTCCCCGGCCTGGGAACAGGAATCGGCGGCAACACAGACGGCAGAAGAGGTGGCAGGACGATGAGCAGCAATTTTATTGAGAAACCCCGTTATCAATGTGCTTTGGGCGGTGCCCTGGTAACGGTGAATGCAATCAACCGGGCGGTGGCCATTGTGCATTCAGCCCCCGGCTGCGCCTCGGCCGCCGACGGTGCGGCCAAATCCGGCAGCGGCTACTGGGGAACCAGCTATTGCAACGGGCGGGCCACTCCCAGCACCAATATCCTGGAGAAGGAGGTAATATTCGGGGGCGAAAGCCGCCTGGCCGAGCAGATTGACAGTACGCTGGCGATTATTGATGCCGATCTGTATGCGGTGATCACCGGCTGCATGACCGATATTATCGGCGATGACGTCCGGTCGGTGGCCGGCCGGTTCCAGGCTGAGGGCAAACCGCTGGTAGTGGCTGAAACCGGCGGTTTTAAAGGCAATTCTGCCAGTGGCTATGACCTGATTCTCACGGCCCTGATTGAACAGGTGGTGGAAAAAGGGCTTGCCAAGGTTGCCAATCAGATCAATTTGTTGGGGGTTATTCCCACGCAGGATGTTTTCTGGCGGGGCAATCTGCTGGAATTGAAACGGCTGCTGACAGCTGTGGGCCTGCAGGTGAATACTTTTTTCAGCCCTTTTGATGAGCTGTCGTCGCTGAAAAACTCGTCCCAGGCGGCCTTAACAGTTGTGTTGTCAGATGTGCATGGTCTGGAGGCCGCCCAGGCCTTTAAGGAAGTCCATGGCATACCGTTTGTGAATATGCCGCTGCCGATCGGCCCTACCGCTACCAACGCCTTTTTAACAGAGCTTGCCGGTTATATTACCATCGAGCCGGCGGTCCTGGCCGCCGTAGTGCAACGGGAGACGGAGTGGTATTATGCCTACGCTGAACATGTCGCCGAGCTGTATAATGATCTGGATTTGCAGCGTTTTGCCATTGTGGTGGGCGATGCCAATTACAGCTACGCGCTTACCCGTTTTCTGGCCGAGGATTTTGGCTGGATTCCCTACCTGGTGGCTGTGACCGATATCCTGGATGATGCCGGCAAAGCCAGGGTGGCTGAGCGTTTCCAATCCCTGCCGGCCTCACTGCAGCCTACACTGGTTTTTGAAACAGATACCAGCCGGATCGAGACCGCCTTACAGCAGGAGTTGGCGAAAGAAGCAGATGAGTACGGCTCGCCCATCCACCCCGCTTTTGTGCTGGGCAGTACCTGGGACCGGCCACTGGCCCAGGAATGTAAAGCCGGCTTTCTCAGTGTTACCTATCCGGTGAGCAACCGGGTAGTGACTGATCAGGCCTACGCCGGTTACCGGGGTGGACTGCATTTGGCAACCGATATTCTGAGTACCTTGATTAGTAACAGATAAGTAAATGGATACAGGGGTGGTGAGATTGTGTTAAGCACATATTGGGATACGGGCTGGAAATTGTTAAAAAGAATGGTTGCTATCGGGCTGGTAATTCTGATCTGGGAGCTTCTGCCGTCAACAGGTGTTATTGACTCCCGCAGCTTACCCCCCTTTAGTGACGTAATGCAGGGACTGTTAAGCCTGATAGTGTCCGGTGAATTGGCAAAGCATGCACTGGCAAGTTTCCACCGGACGCTGCTGGGATTCTTTATTGCCGTGGCGATTGCTATCCCGCTGGGGATTTTTATGGGCTGGTTTAAACGCCTGGAAAAAATAGTCGATCCGTTGATGCAGATCTGCCGGAATACAGCGACACTGGCATTATATCCCGTATTTATTCTGGTATTCGGGCTGGGGGAATTGTCCAAAGTTGGCATTATCTTCTGGGGCTCAATCTGGCCGATCCTGATTAACACCATCGAAGGTGTCAAGACGGTTGATCCGCTGTTGATAAAAGCGGCCCGGTCAATGGCGATGTCCCGGTTTGGTTTATTTCTGCATGTTATATTACCGGCTGCGGTGCCTTCTATTATTACCGGTCTCCGGATCAGCGCCACCCGCTCGATTATTATTCTGGTGGCGGCAGAAATGCTGGGGGCCAGTGCCGGGCTGGGTTTCCTGATTTTTGATGCGCAGCATAAATATGAGGTCGAAAAAATGTATGCCGGCATTGTGGTGCTGATTATGCTGGGGATGTCGGTCAATTATTTAATTGTCAGACTTGAGCAGTACCTCACCCGCTGGAAGGGGACTGCAGAAACCGCATAAGGCAGCCTGGCCTGCTCTATATAGAGTCAGAAAAAACAAAGGAGTGACCGAAGATGAGAAAAATAGTTGATGTTATTGATAAAAAACTGGCAGGTACGCTTACGAACGACACCGTGATCGGTATCGATATTGGTTCGCGGACCGGTAAGGCTGTCCTGTTAACGGAAGGCAAGCTGTATACCGCGATTACGCCTACGGCCGTGTTTACCCAACAGACTGCCGACAAGCTGTTTGACAAACTGCTGCAACAGACCGGTTTACAGCAAGCCGATATTCAATATATTGTTGGTACCGGCTATGGCCGGATATCGCTTAATTTTGGTGATATCCCCAATAAAATTGTTACTGAAATCTCCTGCCATGCCATGGGCGCCCATGTACTTAATGCCAATGTCCGCTCGATAGTCGACATTGGCGGCCAGGATTCTAAAGCCATCCGGGTAGATCCGAAGACCGGCAAAGTGGTGGAATTTATTATGAATGACAAATGTGCTGCCGGTACGGGCCGGTTTTTGGAAAAAGTGGCGCAGCTGCTGGATTTGACTACCGAAGAACTGGGCCGGGAGGCACTTAAGGCCACTAAACCCTCAGACATCAGCAGCCAGTGCGTAGTCTTTGCCGAATCAGAGGTTATCTCCCTGAAGGCAAAAGGCGAAAAACGGGCCGATATTGCGGCCGGCATTCATATTGCAACCGCGCGCCGGATTCGCAACCTGTTTAACCGGATTGGCCTGGAGCCGGACTTAGTGTTTACCGGCGGCGTGTCAAACAATGCCGGGATGAAAAAGGCGGTGGAAGAGGTCCTCGGCCATGCAATCAGCGAGGTTAAGCTTGACACCATTTATGCCGGGGCCTTGGGCGGCGCCGTGATTGCCCAAAAAACCCTGGCCGCAATCACGGCTGAGCAGGGAGGCGTATCGGCTTCGGCCAGTTAGCGGCGCCAGCGTGTTTACCGATAGCCGGTCAGTCATCTAACTGAAGGCTGAGGGTACTCCTCATAGCCTCTGTTACAACAGGCAGTGATCTACTCTTCCCGCTACCAAATACTTATGATACGGAGGCAATATAATGAAAACTGTACTTAAAAATCGTCTTCAAACAATAATTCTTGGGCTGCTGATGATTTCGATTTTATCCCTGCTGCTGTTTGGCTGCGCCAAGAACCAGGAAGCGCAAAAGACGGCCGGGGAGAGCCAGGCCAAACAGCCAGATATTATCAGGGTTCCTACTCCCGGTGATGTAACCCGGCCTGATATCTATATGGTTGCGGATGAACTAGGCTATTTTGCCGAAGAAGGTATCAAACTGGAATATGTGGGTGTTGTACCGTCGCCCCAACTGGTTGCTTCCGTAGTGGCCGGGAAGATTGATGTTGGTGCCGCGCACATTAACAGAACGATTGCCGGCATCTCGGCCGGCGCCAAGATCAAAGCCGTAGTCGCCGGTACGGAAACAACCAAGGAAATACCCCATATGGTCTATGTAACCCTGGATAACAGTCCGGTAAAAAGTGCTAAGGATATGATCGGTAAGAAGGTGGGTATACCCACAATTGGCGGCTGCAACGAATATACCCCTTATGCCTATTTGAAGAAAAACGGCATCGACTCGCCTAAAGGCAAGGTAGAGGTGATTGTCATGCCGGAGGCCAACCTGGAACAAGCCTTGCGGCAAGGGGATATTGATATAGCCGGTTTTCATAAAAACCCCAACTTCCTGCTGGCCCGGGGCGGTCTTAAAGTATTGTTTACTGATTATGATGTGTTTGGGACAGTCGGCGGCGGGACTCCTTTCTACTTCTCAGAAAAATTCATTAAGGAAAAGCCCGATGTGGTCAGACGCTTCGTCAAAGCGATTGCCAAAGCCAATGACTGGGCTGACGCCAATCAGCAGCAGGCTATCGATATTACTGTTAAACGGGCGAAAGTGGATCCCAAGCTGCTGCGAACCGGCTATTTTGCCCCCCAGGGTATTATTCAGCCGGAAACAGCAACCATCTGGATTGATTTGCTGAAGGAATTCGGGGAAATAAAAAATGATGTTAAACCGGAACAGATATTTACCAATGAATTTAATCCTAACGCTAAGCGTTAGTAAAATAGCGGCATATTGGAAAGTGAGGCACTATGTATGGACATTGAGGATATTCAGAGTCCGCGCGACTATCTAATCTACAGTAAAACGCAGGTTCACCCTTATTCACCGGCGATCGGCAAGCTATTGGATCTGTCTACTTCTTATGTTCAGGATGCGGAAAAAGCATACGCAGAAAACAAGATCAACGCTGTCTGGTCGCGGGCCACCGGCTGGGAAATACCGCTGGCTTATGCCTCAGGTATTATTCCGGTGGCTTACAGTGAAATGGGACGTTTAAGTGACATGGAATCGGTTACGATAGCCGAGGATTATTACCAGTTTCCCCAGGAGACCTGCTCGATGGTCAAGTGCACCGTTGGCCAGTGGCATAAACGCCGCGGTTCCGGCATCAAGCGGATTATCGGTGCCAGTGTGGCCTGCGAGCCTTATAATCTGGCCTGGGAGCTGATGAAAAAAGAAGGCTATGATGTTCATGCCATTGATGTGGTTTACCGGGCTCCCGGCGTAAAAGGCGAGCGGCTGGAGCAACTGGTACAGTTTCTTATTGAACAGATTTACGAAACGGCAGAGTGGCTGACCGGCAGCAGGGACATTAATGAAGAAAAGCTCAGAATTGAGATTCAGCGCAAAAACCGGCTGATCGTCAAGGTCAGAAAGGTTCTGGAGCTGCGGATTAAAAATCCTTACTATATGCGCAGCCTGCCTTCTATTTATCTCCTGACAGGGTTAAATACGTATTTCGGCAAGCCGGCCGCATATGAAGCTGTGCTGGATGAGCTGATTGCTGAACTGGAAACAGCGCCTGTCAGCAAAAGCGACCTGGCCAAAGTTATTCCCCTGGTTTGGGTTGGCAGTGCCGGCCAGGAATTTGGGATTTATGAAGCAATTGATCAGGCCGGCGGCGCTCTGCTTGGCTTTCGCGGCTACCCTTTCAATAATTATGATGAAACCCTGCCGCCGGTGGAGGCGTTAGCCCGCCATGTCCTGGGCAATCAGGAAGCCGGCGCTTCCATTTATGTACAAAAAGTGATTGAACAGGAATTGAAAAAGGTCAAGGCCAGAGGGTTGGTGCTTTATGGTTATCTGGGCTGCTCATACGGCAGTGTGGCGCGGGAGATGTGGCGGGATTATTTCCATAAAAAAGGGTTCCCCAGCATTAATCTGGAGGGTACTTTCCAGGTAGGACCGCCCACAGGCCAGATCCTGACCCGGATAAGGGCCTTTGTGGAAATGCTGGCTTAGTACAGGGTACCAGGCCAAGATTCTGAATAGATAAAAGGAGCTAAAAAACATGAAAATTGCAGACATCATTGACCCCAGCCTTATTGCCGACATCACCGGCGCAACGGTTGTGGGGATTGATATTGGTTCAAGAACCGGGAAAGCCGTACTCATTACCGGTGATGAGCTGTACACTGTCCAAACCCCTACCGGGATTGACATGCAGGAAACCTCTGACGAACTGCTGGCCGAACTGTTGATCCAATCCGGCCTGAAACGGTCGGATATTACCTATATTGTCGGCACCGGTTACGGCCGGGTAGCTATGAGTTTTAATGAAATACCCCATCAGATTGTGACCGAGATCTCCTGCCATGCCATGGGGGCTCACTACCTGAATGCCGCCATTCAAACGATCATTGACATTGGCGGCCAGGACTCGAAAGGCATTAAGGTCGATCCCGAGACCGGCCGGGTTGTGGAATTCGTCATGAACGACAAATGTGCCGCCGGCACCGGCCGGTTTTTGGAAAAAGTAGCCCAGCTGCTGGATCTGGATTTGAGTGAACTCGGAAAAGTGGCACTGGCGGCCACTAAGCCTTCGGAAATCAGCAGCCAATGCGTCGTGTTTGCCGAGTCGGAGGTCATCTCGCTGCGGGCCAGAGGCGCAACCCAGGAAGACATTGCCGCCGGCATTCATCTGGCTACAGCCCGCCGGGTACGCAACCTGTTGAGCCGGATTGGCCTGGAACCGGGCCTGGCCTTTTCCGGTGGCGTCTCCAATAATATTGGTATGAAAAAGGCGATTGAAGACCTGCTTGAACACCCAATCAGTGAATTTAAGCTGGATGCTATCTATGCCGGCGCCCTGGGGGCAGCTGTACATGCGCTCAACTATCAGGCGGCAGGCGTGCGGGGTGAACAGGCGGCAGAGAACGGCTTTAGCCTGGATTTAAGTGAGCTGGAAAGCCGGATTGCCCAACAGCAGGAGGCCATCATTACTGCTGACGACGGGAGAAAGAGTGTCGGTTATCTTTGCACCTATACCCCGCTGGAACTGATTAATGCTGCCGGTGTTAATCAGCTGCGGCTGTTTAAAATGGGCAATACCGAGGTGGTTGCAAGCGGTGAGCAGATTACCCAGAGTGTATTCTGCGATTTCACCAAGAGTATCCTCGGTGCCTTCAAGGAAGGTGACCCTTTATATAAAGCCCTGGACAAAGTGTATACCTTTTATACCTGCGACTGCATTAAAAAAGTCGGGGAAGCCATAGGCGACTTTTTCTCCCCCACCGACATTTATACCCTGCCCCGCCTGCGGGAGAAAGAATCCTCGCGGAATTACTACCGGACAGAGATCGTAAACTTCAAAGAAGATCTGGAAAGATTGTCAGGCAATACGGTTAGTGAAGAAGCCGTGCGCGAGCAAATCAGACTCTATAACCAGGTGCGGGCGGTATTAAAGAAGATCTCCGACCTGCGCAAACGGGATAATCCGCCGATTAAAGGCAAAGATTTCCTGGATCTCATCAAAGGCTATTACTATCTGCCACCGGCTGAATTGCTGGTCTTGTACCGGCAAATCTATGATACCCTGGCGGCAGTGCCTGATCAGGGCCGCAAACCGATCAGGCTGATGATGGCCGGCGGCATTGTGGCTGACGGTGACCGGAGGCTGCTGGAGCTTATTGAAGATACTGTGGGCGCGCGGGTAGTTATTGAGGACCACTGCACAGGGTCGCGCAATGTCAGTTTCCAGATCAGTGAGGAGGGCGATCCCTACCAGGCTTTGGCTGAAGGCTATCTGGACCAGTCGCCGTGCACCCGGATGAAGCCACTGCAGGAGCGGGTTACCATCTCCGGCGATCTGGCGCAGGAATACCAGGTTGACGGTATCTTGTACGTGTATCTGAAATTCTGCCCGTGCTATGGCCAGATCAAGCACGAGTTTTTCCGACACTATCAAAAGCTTGGTATACCCGTATTAGAGGTGCCTGTCGATTACTCTGCCAGCGACCAGGGTCAGCTGAAAACCAGACTGGAAGCCTTTATTGAGGTGCTGGGGGAAAGAGGGGGCATTGTGGATGCAGATCGAGGAAGTTCAAAATCAGCGTGACTACCTGATTTACAGCAAGGAGGTTCATGCGTATTCCCCGGCAGTCGGACGGTTACTGGATCTTTCGGCGTCATATATTTATGACGCCGAAAAGGCCTACCAGGCAGGCAAAAATGCGATATGGTGCCGGGCCAGCGCCTGGGAGGTTCCTCTACTATATTCGCTTGATACGATTCCTGCTGTGTTTAGCGAAATGGGACGGCTCAGTGACCGGGAAGCCATGGTGCTGGCCGAGGATTATTATCAGTTCCCGGTAGAGACCTGTTCGATGGTAAAATGTACTGTCGGCCAATGGCATAAACGCCGCGGGACAGGCATTAACCGCATCCTCGGGACCAGCTCAGCCTGCGAGCCGTACAATATGGCTTATGAAATTATGAAAACCCAGGGCTATGATGTTTATTGCATTGAGAGCATTTACCGGGCTCCCGGGGTGGACGGCAAAAGGTTAGAGCAGCTAAAAGAGTTTTTTGTCGAACAAATCTACGGCGTAACCGAATGGCTGACAGGCAGCCGGCACATTGATGCGGAAAAGCTGAAAACAGAGATACTGCGCAAAAACAGGCTGATTGATAAGATTAAGAAAATCCTGGACCTGCGAATCCAAAACCCATTTTATATCCGCAGTTTGCCGACCATTCTGCTGCTTAATATCGGCTTGTCCACTTATTTTGGCAAACCGGAAGAATTCGAAGCGGCCGTCGACTTATTAATCACTGAGCTGGAAACAGCGCCGGTGAGCCCGGACGATTTGCGAAGGGTCATCCCCTTAGTCTGGGGGTATGGCACCGGCCAGGAATTCGGTATTTATGATGCGGTAGATCAGGCCGGTGGTGCCCTTCTCGGCCTGCGGGGCGTACCTCTGAAAAAATACCGGGAGGATATTTCGCCGGTAGAAGCCCTTGTTCATTATATTTATGACAACCATGCGGCTGGTGCGGGAACATATATGAAGGAGATTATTGAACAGCAGATTGACAAGATCAAAGCCCGCGGCTTACTGTTATACGGCTATATCGGCTGCTCGTTCGCCAGTGTTGACAAAGAGTTGTTCCGCGAGCATTTTCATAATAAAGGAATCCCCAGTATCAGCCTGGAGGGATCCTATCAGGTTGGACCGCCTACCGGTCAGGTTTTGACCCGGATCAAGGCCTTTATTGAAATGTTGTCTTAGCAATAATGGCAGATCCTAAGCAGATTGAGGAGGATGTTTGTGGATATAGAGGATATTCAGAGTCAGCGTGATTATGTTGATTATTGCAAAAAGGTTCACAGTTATTCCCCGGCAATCAACAAAATACTGGATCTTTCCGAAGCCTATGTTCCCGATGCCGAAAAAGCATACCAGGAAGGCCGGAAAAAAGCGGTCTGGAGTAATGCCTATGGCTGGGAAGTGCCGGTTATTTATGCGTGTGATACCATCCCGGTGGCTTTTAGTGAGATGGGGCGCTTAAGTGACCGGGAGGTTATGTTGATTGCTGAAGATTACTACCAGTTTCCGGTGGAGACCTGCTCGATGGTTAAATGTACGGTCGGGCAGTGGCATTTGCGTCGCAATACCAGTACCATCAACCGTATTCTCGGCAACAGCTCGGCCTGCGAGCCTTACAATCTGGCCTGGGAGATTATGAAGCGGGAAGGGTATGATGTGTATAATAACGATGTGGTATACCGCGGCCCTAACGTGGAAGGCAAGCGCCTGGAAGAGCTGATTACTTTTTTTGTGGAGCAGATTCATGACGTGGCCGAGTGGCTTACCGGCACCCGGCAGATTGATGAAGATAAGCTGCGTATTGAAATCAAGCGCAAAAACCGGCTGTTGACCAAGCTGCGGACGGTACTGGAATTAAGGCGTAAACATCCTTTTTATGTCCGCAGTTTAGCAACAATCCTGATGCTGAATATTGGGTTAAACAACTATTTCGGCAAACCGGAAGAATACGAGGCCGCTATTGATTTATTGATTACAGAACTGGAGAATAAACCGGTTAATGAAGAAGATTTGAAGAGGGTGATTCCCCTGGTCTGGGCCGGCGGCACCGGCCAGGAATTCGGTATCTATGAAGCGATCGACCAGGCTGGCGGGGCCTTGCTGGGCTTGCGCAGCGTGCCGTTCAAGCTGTACCGGGAGGATGTGCCGCCGGTTGAATCCCTGGCCAGATGGGTATATGACAATGCCGGTGCCGGCGCCGGTGTGTATGCCCGTAATGTACTGGAACATGAAGTGGATAAGTTAAAAGCCCGCGGAATTATTCTCTATGGGTATATTGGCTGTTCCTTTGCCAGTGTTGACCGGGAGATGTGGCGCAAGTATTTCCATGAGAAGGGGATACCCAGCATCAATCTGGAAGGTTCATTTCAGACCGGAGCGCCAAGCGGCCAGGTATTAACCCGGGTTAAAGCCTTTGTGGAAATGCTGGCTTAGCAGGCCGGAGAGGAGTGTCTATATGAAGATAACAGAAATACTTGATAAAAAAGTCGGTTCGACCATAACCAATGACCGGGTTATCGGTATTGACATCGGCTCACGAACCGGCAAAGCCGTCCTTTTTGCCGATGGTAAATTGTATACCGCCATTACACCTACGGCTGTGTTTACCCAGCAGACGGCAGATAAGCTGTTTGGACAGCTGTTACAGCAGTCCGGGCTGCAAAATGCAGATATTGCCTATATTGTCGGCACCGGCTACGGCCGTATTTCCCTGAACTTTAGCGGTATTACGCATAAAATCGTAACCGAAATCTCCTGCCATGCCATGGGGGCTCATGCCCTGAATGCCGGGGTCCGTTCGATTGTAGATATTGGCGGCCAGGATTCCAAAGCCATCCGGGTTGATCCCCAGACCGGCAAGGTAGTGGAATTTATTATGAATGATAAGTGCGCGGCCGGTACCGGCCGTTTTTTGGAAAAGGTTGCCGGGTTACTGGATTTGACTACCGAAGAGCTGGGGGCTGAGGCCTTGAAAGCGACAAAGCCCTCCGATATTAGCAGCCAGTGTGTGGTATTTGCCGAATCGGAGGTTATTTCGCTGAAGGCCAAGGGGGAAAAGCGGGCTGATATTGCCGCCGGTATCCATATTGCCACCGCCCGCCGTGTGAAAAATCTGTTTAACCGGATTGGTCTGGAAGCCGACCTGGTGTTTTCCGGCGGGGTTGCCAATAACAGCGGTATGAAAAAAGCACTGGAGGAGGTATTAGGCCACCCGTTCAGTGCGGTTAGGCTGGATGCTATCTATGCCGGCGCCTTAGGGGCAGCGGTCCTTGCCCAAAAAAGTGTCGTTGCCGGGCGGGTGGAAGCAGCAGAAGCATCCGCATCTGCCTAAAGCCGGGACTAACAAATAAATAGTTAATTTGAACAGAGGGTTGACTGGATAAAAACTAGAGACGCGATGAGTGTCTTTAGTTTTTTATTTTTTCCCAAAAATAACAGGAAGAGAGGAAACTACTGATGGATATTGAGGATGTCTATAGTCAGCGCGATTATATCGAACACTGCAAGCAGGTTCACAGTTACTCACCGGCAATTAAGAAGATATTAGATCTGTCGGAGGCGTATATTCCGGATATTGAAAAGGCCTATCAGGAAGGCCGGCAGGATGCGGTCTGGTGCAATGCTGCCGGCTGGCAGGTGCCGCTGATTTATTCCTTTGGTGTTATTCCGGTGTCCTATAGTGAGATGGGCCGTTTGAGCGATAAGGAGGCCATGCAGATCGCCGAAGATTATTACCAGTTTCCGGTGGAAACCTGCTCCATGGTCAAATGTACGGTAGGACAGTGGCACCGGCGCCGGCATACCAGCACCATCAACCGGATTATTGGCAACAGCTCGGCCTGCGAGCCCTACAATCTGGCCTGGGAGATTATGAAGCGGGAAGGCTATGATGTATACAATAATGACGTTGTGTACCGGGGGCCGGCCGTGACTGGCAAACGGCTGGAAGAATTGGTGAAATTTTTTGTTGAGCAGATCCACGACATCGCCGAATGGCTCACCGGTAGCAGACAGATTGATGAAGATAAACTCAGGGTTGAAATCCAGCGTAAAAACCGGCTGCTGCGCAAGCTCAGAACGGTGCTGGAATTACGGCGGCAGCACCCGTTTTATGTGCGCAGCCTGGCCACGATCCTGATGCTGAATATTGGGTTAAACAATTATTTTGGCAAACCGGCAGAGTATGAAGCGGCGATTGATTTATTGATTGCGGAACTGGAACAGGCTCCGGCCAGCGAAGCCGATGTAAAAAATGTAATTCCCCTGGTCTGGGCCGGGGGAACCGGCCAGGAGTTTGGTATTTATGAAGCCATCGACCAGGCCGGCGGCTCCCTGCTGGGGCTGCGCAGCGTTCCTTTTAAACTGTACCGGGAGGACATTTCACCGGTAGAAGCACTGGCCCGGTGGGTGTATGACAATGCCGGCGCCGGCGCCGGTGTGTATGCGCGCAATGTCCTGGAACACGAGGTAAACAAGCTGCAGGCCCGCGGTATTATTCTCTATGGTTACATCGGCTGCTCTTTCGCCAGCGTTGACCGGGAGATGTGGCGCAAATACTTCCATGAGAAGGGAATCCCCAGCATTAACCTGGAGGGATCGTTTCAGACCGGGGCTCCCAGCGGCCAGGTGCTTACAAGGGTAAAAGCCTTTGTGGAAATGCTGGCCTGAAGCCGGTTTGGCTAATTTCAAGAAAGGGGGAATTCTGTGAAAACAAATAACAATGGCAAATATGCAGTTATGATAACCCTTTTGGCACTTACCGCACTGTTTGCAGTCGGCTGCGCAAACAATCAACCCCCCAAGACCGCCGCCGTCAGTCAAGAAAAGCAGCCCGACAGCATCCGGGTTGCCACACCTGTCGAAACAACAAGTCCGTCTATCTATTACATTGGGGAACAGTTAGGCTTTTTTGCTGACGAGGGGATTAAGCTGGACTATGTGGGCGTTGTTCCCTCCACCCAATTGGTTGCTTCCGTTGTTGCCGGCAAAATTGATGTGGGCGGTGCGCATGTGAACCGGACTATTGCCGGGATCTCCGCCGGTGCAAAAATCAAGGCTGTGGCCGCAGCCAGTGAAACAACCCAGGATATGCCGCACATGACCTATGTCACATTAGACAACAGTCCGATTAAAAATGCCCACGACATGGTAGGCAAAAAAGTGGGACTCCGCACAGTCGGCGGCTGCAATGAATATACCCCGTACGCTTATCTGAGAAAAGCCGGCATCAGTGAGCCTAAAAATAAGATTCAGATTATTACCATGCCCGACTCGCAGCTGGAGCAGGCCTTGCGGCAGGGGGATATTGATATAGCCGGTCTGCACCAGACCCCGGACTTTATTGCCGAGCGGCAGGGCCTGAAGGTATTGTTTACCGATTATGATGTTTGGGGCACTATCGGCGGGGCAACGCCGCTGTATTTTTCGACTAAATTTATTGCCGAAAAGCCTGATGTTGTCAAACGGTTTACCAGTGCCGTAGGCAAAACCAACAACTGGATAAACGCCAATCCGCAGCAGGCTGTCGAGATTACCGCCAAGAGGGCTCAGCGGAATATTCAATTGGTCAAGAGAGGCTACTATGCCCCTGATGCTGTTATTAAAGAAGAAACAGTAACCGTGTGGATCGAACTGTTAAAAGAGTTTGGCGAAATAAAAGGGGATATAAAGCCGGATCAGGTTTACACCAATGAATTTAATGCCGGTGCCAGTTAGTTTATCTAATTAATGCAGGTAAAGGATGTGCTGAATTTGCGGAGGAAAACCAGGGGAAAGCTGATCATAATCATGTCCCTAATCGCTGTACTTGCCCTGTCTGTTACCGGGTGCTCAAAAAATCAGCCGGCAACGGCTGGCAAGGAAAGTCCGGCCAAACAACCGGATATTATCAGGGTGGCGACTCCCAGCGCCCCTACAAGTCCGTCAATTTACTACGTGGGAGAGGAACTCGGTTTTTTTGCCGAACAGGGTATAAAGATTGAGTACGCCGGGGTTGTTCCTTCCACCCAGCTGGTAGCCTCAGTGGTGGCAGGGAAACTGGATGTGGGCGGTGCTCATATTAACAGGACCATTGCCGGCATTTCGGCCGGCGCCAAAATCAGGGCGGTAGCGGCCAATACCGAAACCAGTCAGGCTATTCCGCATATGATAGGCGTGACTACTAAAAGCAGCCCGATAAAAAGTGCCCAGGACATGGTTGGCAAAAAAATCGGGATTCCACTGATCGGCGGCTGCAATGAATATACTCCTTATGCATATATGAAGAAAAATGGCATCTCCGATCCCAAGAGCAAGGTGCAGATCATTGTTATGCCTGAACCACAGCTGGATCAGGCGTTGCGCCAGGGGGATATTGACCTGGCCATGCTGCACAAAACCACTGATTTTATTAAAGAACGCGGTGAATTCCAGGTGGTTTTCAGTGATTATGATGTCTGGGGTACGATTGGCGGCGCCACACCGGCCTATTTTTCGGAAAAATTTATTCAGGAAAAACCGGATGTAGTTAAACGTTTTGTGTCAGCTGTCGCCAAGACCAACAACTGGGCCAACGCCAATCCGGAGAAAGCCCTGGAGATTACAGCCAAACGGGCCAATGTTGACCCTAAGACCATCAAACCCGGTCATTATGCCCAGGATGCGCTGATTTTGGAGGATACCGTTACTGTCTGGATTAATCTGCTTACCGATTTTAACGAGATCAAAGGCGGTATCAAACCGGAGCAAATCTATACCAATGAATTTAATCCCCATGCCAAGAAATGATTCACGCAAATTTCTTATAGTATAGCCGCTGACTGGTTAAAAACCAGAGGCTGTATCCCGCAAGGGATGCAGCCTCTATCTGTTACCGTGGGCTGTTGGGTAATAGGTGGTGCTGATTAGCTATCAAGCTAAAGGCAGGAAGATTTTCTTTCTGCCTTTAGTTTATTTGCTGACAAATAAGTGGAGGAGGAACGGGTATGAACAACAAGATCATTGTTTTGCTGCTATTATTAATTTTTGGGTTATCCCTTGCCGGCTGTGCCGGCAGTTCCGGTGGCAGCCAAACTGCCCAGACCGGGACCATTGGGGCGGACGGAAAAAAACTGTTTCCTATCAGAGTGGCCGGTGACGGAACTGCTAACGGTGAGGTTATGATAGGCAATGAGGTCGGCTTTTTCCGGGAGGAAGGGATCGAGATTATCTTTACCGGCGCGCTCAAAGGCGGGGCCACAGAATTGCAAACCATAGCGCAGGGGATTAACGATGCTTTTATCGGCGGTCACCCGCACAGCGTGGCCCAGGCGATTATGGCCGGTATCAAAGTCAAGGCCGTTGCCCCCGGTATGGTCGACCACCCGGACTTCCCCCATGTCAGGTATCTGGTCAGGGAAGACAGCCCCATCAAAACCCTGAACGATATTGTCGGTAAAAAAGTATCCCAAACCAGTGCCACTTCAGCCTGCCAGGACGGTTACCTAAAACTGCATCTGCAGCAAAATAATCTGCCCCTGGATGTCGAGTGGGTGAAATTGCCTAATCCGGGTCAGCAGGAGCAGGCGTTAAAGCAGGGGTTGGTAGATATGACGACCTCGCATCCGCCCTATGCCGGGATTACGGTCAAACAACCCGGCATCCGCCAGATCGCCACCAGCTACGATATCGTGAAAACACCGGGAGCCGGCCTGTCGGTTCGCGGGTTCAGCGAAAAATTTATTGCCGAACATCCTGATGTGGTCAGGGCCTTCTGCCGGGCCTTGCAGAAATCACACAAATGGATTAATGCCAATCAGCAGGCAGCGGCGGCCATCGTTGCCAAAAAGGTGAATGTAGATCCTGAACATGTCAGTGTATTCTGGTATGAGGAGCGCGGAATCATTGACCCGGCTTATATGGATATATGGGTCAAATTATCGGAGGATATCGGCCTGTGGCCGGCAGGAGCCATTAAGTCTGAGGAAATATACACTAACGAATTCGCCCCTAAAGAGTAATACCCCGTCATTCGTCCGGATGCTATGAAGATTGCATGGATTATGAAAAAGTAAAGGTGGAATTTGCAGGTGCTTGCTGGGCTTAGAAGTTTGTTTAAAGGGCTATACAGGATATCTTCTGTTTTAATCTTTTTGTTGATCTGGGAGATTGCACCCCGCCTGGGAATTGTTGATCCCATATTTCTTCCTCCTTTCTCCAAAGTGGCGGTTGCTTTTTGGCAACTCATTATCACCGGTGAATTATTTACCCATATCAGTATTAGCCTGCTCCGGTCATTACTGGGATTCAGTCTGGGGCTGAGTGTGGCAATTCCGCTGGGATTGCTGATTGGCTGGTTTAGAGGTTTTGAACATTTTATTGATCCCCTGGTACAAACCTTCCGGCAAACCTCAACCCTGGCTTTGTTTCCGGTATTTATCCTGCTGTTTGGCATTGGCGAGCTTTCCAAAGTAGCCGTAATTTTTTGGGGGGTTCAGTGGGCTGTTCTCCTGAATACTATTTCCGGGGTCAAAAATGTGGATCCATTGCTGATAAAAGCAGCTAAATCACTGGGTATTTCTAAATTTTCTCTATTTCTTAAGGTCATTCTGCCAGCCTCTATGCCGTCAATTCTGACCGGCGTGAGATTGAGCGCAACCCATTCTATTCTGGTATTAATTGCGGCAGAGATGCTGGGGGCCAATGCCGGTCTGGGGTATCTGCTGTTTTTTGCCGAGGCCAATTTTCTGATTCCCAAAATGTATGCCGCGATTATCACCATGTCACTTATGGGGTTAATTGTGAATTACTCCCTGGTCTCATTAGAAAAACGGCTGCTTAAATGGAAAGAAGAACTGCCGTCAGGAACCTAACCAGTGGAATAGGGATATTCAACAATAACATGAATGGGTAACATTGCAATGCAATTAATGGGGAGGTATTTTATTATGAAAAAGTGGCTCAGAATGTGGCCGATCATTATGGCTGCTCTCATTACCCTTGCTGTAATGGCTGTGGCTGGTTGTGCTGATAGTACCCGCAAGCAAACGGCTGATGCCGTTGCCGCCGGCAAAAAATATGATGAAATCAAGGTGCCTACCCCGGCTGAGCCTACGTCAACCGTACTGTATTGGGTGGGAGAAGAACTGGGATTTTTTGAGGAACAGGGAATCAAGCTGAATTATGTAGGCCTGGTACCCAGCGGACAGCTGGTTGCTTCGGTGGTGGCCGGCAAGATTGATGTGGGCGGCGCCCATGTTAACCGGACCATCGCCGGTATCTCGGCCGGAGCCAAAATCAAGGCTGTTGTGGCCCAGTCGGAAACTACGGCCGAAATTCCCCACCATACCTATATAACGCGAAAAAATAGTCCCGTAAAGGGACCACAGGACCTTATCGGCAAAAAGGTGGGGATAAGCGCCTATGGCGGCTGCAATGAATACATACCTTACGGCTATATGCGCACAGGCGGCATCAAGGATCCCCGGGGCCAATTTGAGATCATCATTATGCCGGAGACCATGATGGAGCAGGCTTTGCGCCAGGGGGATGTCGATATTGCCGGCTTCAACAGGCTGCCTGCCGATCTTAAGGTGAACCCTGAATTTGATTATCTGTTCAGCGACTATGAACCCTGGGGGACAGTGGCCGGTGCGACCCCGCTGTATTTTACTGAAAAATTTATTAAGGAAAAACCGGATGTAGTCAAACGCTTTGTGACGGCCATGGCTAAAACCATCAACTGGCAGAATGAACATAAACAGGAGGCGGCAGCTATCACTGCCAAACGTGCCAATATTGATCCCGCGAAAGTGAAAATACGGTACTTTGCTCCGGATGGCATCATAACCGAGGAAACGGTGCAGATCTGGATTGATCTGTTAACCGAGTTTGGTGAGATTAAGCCTGGCATCAAACCCGGCCAAATTTATACCAATGAGTTCAATGCTTACTACAAACTATAGCTTATGGCAGGTAATAATGAAGAGCTGCAAAAGTTGCTGATAAATGATCTTTACAATGCAGGCGAGATACTTTATAATACTATCATAGATTTATGCACAAAATAGCAACTAGGTAATTCCTGCGCGGAATGCTGTGTCAGGGGCTGACTGGTTATTACACCAGAGGCCGAGGACCTGTTTTTTTCTTGAGAAAAAAACGGCCTCGGTCTTTTTGTTTTTTAAGGAGTGATACGTATTGAAACAGTTCAGACAGTAGACTAAGAGCGGAACCGGTTTTCAATTATCAGGAAAGAGGGTTAATCGTAATGCCAAAACCAGTAATATGGCTGTCAGTCGCATCGCTTGTATTCGCAATTGCTGTAGATGTCTTTATGGACAATGCCGGCAGGCATATGCCTGTAAACCATCCCTATTTTGTTTATCTGCTGGCAGCTTTTCTCGTGATTTTTACAACCATTACGATAACAGCCTATTGTAATGCCAAAGCAAAAGCCTGGCTTGAGGAAAGAAATCTGTTTGTTGCGGTAACGTTTTTATTCTTAACTATATTGAACATCGTCACCAAAAAACTGGCTTTGCTGCCGGTTATCTATTTTCCGTCCCTTGACAGAATCCTTGGCGTGATTGTGGAAGACCGGGAATTCCTGGCCCTGTGTCTGGCCTCTTCCGGTAAATTGCTGTTTACAGGCTATTTCTTTGGGGCCATTGCCGGTTTTGCCACCGGGATTGCCGTGGGTTTCAGCAAAGGGGCCGCCTATTGGATCAACCCGTTAATCCGCGTCCTGGGTCCTATTCCTGCCACGGCCTGGATTCCCCTGGTACTGATCAGTTTCCCCACTACATTTTCCGCCAGTTCTTTTCTGATTGCCCTTGCCGTCTGGTTCCCGACAACCGTTATGACCAGCAGCGGCATCCTGAATGTGCAAAATGCTTACTTTGAGGTATCGAGCACCCTGGGGGCCGGCAAATACTATCAGATCTTTAAAGTCGGCGTGCCGGCCTCGATGCCGCATATGTTTATCGGTTTGTTCAACGGCACGTGTGCCTCCTTTATTACCCTGATGACGGCAGAAATGCTAGGGGTAAAAAACGGGATCGGCTGGTACATCAACTGGCAGAAAGAGATGATGGCCTATGCCAATGTCTATGCAGGGCTGATTATCATTGCCGTGACCTTTTCCATTCTCATTACCCTGCTGTTCAAGGTCCGTGATCAGGTACTGGTTTGGCAGAAGGGAGTCATAAAATGGTAGGAGCAATAAAAATTGAAGGGGTTGTCAAACGGTTTGCCCAGCAGGATGCGGAGGCGGTTGTGGCCCTCAGCGGCATTGATCTGACAATTGAAGCCGGTGAGTTTGTTTCGCTCATTGGCCCCTCCGGCTGCGGGAAATCCACGCTGCTCCGTCTGATTGCCGGGTTGAACGGCGCTGATGCCGGCAAGCTGTATATCGATGAAGAAGAAATACGCGAGCCCACCTATGAACGGGGACTGGTGTTTCAAAACCCGATGCTGTTTCCCTGGCTTAATGTGCATGATAATGTGGCCTTTGGCCTCAGGGCACGCAAGGTATATAAGCAGAACAAGGATGAAGTGGATAAGTTTGTTGAATTAGTAGGCTTAGGCAGTTTCCATAAGTCCTATCCCCATCAGCTTTCCGGCGGCATGGCCCAGCGGGCCTCCCTGGCCCGGGCCCTGGTTAACCATCCGAAGGTACTGCTGCTGGATGAGCCGCTGGGGGCACTTGATGCGTTTACCCGCATGAATATGCAGGATGAATTAATCCGTATCTGGCAGGAACGGCAAACTACCATGATCATGGTGACCCATGATGTGGATGAGGCTATCTACCTGTCAGACCGTATCATTGTAATGACGCCAAGGCCGGGTAAGATTGAAAGCTGCATCGATGTCCGCCTTTCCCGGCCCCGGGACCGCAGCAACCCGGAATTCCTCAACCTGCGCTCCCGCATCCTGGGAATACTGAATTTTGCCGGCAATGAAAAAGAACCAAGTTATTATTTATAAGAGGTGACAGCATGAAGATGAGAAAAAAGCTGACGATGATCGTCCTGACGGTGATTCTGTCCCTATTAGTGTCGGCCTGCGGCCAACAGCCGGTAACCAAGGCTGACGACCCGGTGCTGAAGATCGGTTATAGCGGCAGCCTGTGTGAAGCCCCTGTACATATGGCTGTGGAAAAGGGCTTCTTTGCGGAGGAAGGCCTGAAAGTAGAACTGATTAAGCTGGCGCCGGGGACAACGTTTGAAGCCATTACGGCCGGTAAGATCGATGCCGCTTTTGGTCTGCTTGCCAGTCTGATGCAGCCCTTATCCAACGGCTTGCCCATTAAAATTACCACAGGCCTGCATACCGGCTGCGATAAAGTGCTTGTGCCTGCTGACTCCGGCATCAAAACCCTTGCCGATCTGAAAGGCAAACGGATTGGTGTGCCCAGCATGACCAGCAGCCCGATTATCTTTGCCAAACGGGCCCTGGCTGAGGCCGGGGTTGGTGTCAGTGAAAAGAATATGGAGGTCGAATTTGCCGTTTTCAGTGCCAGCGATCTGCCCATTGCCCTCAAAAATGGCTCGATTGATGCCCTGGCCATGAATGACCCGACGGCAGCCGTAGCCCAAAAGGAGTTTTCGCTGCTAACTCTGGCTGATTCGGCAGTAACGGCACCGTATAATACACAATACTGCTGCTCGGCTTATGTCAGCGACAATATTGCCAAAGATCATCCGGAGCTTGCCGCAAAATATACCCGGGCGATGCAGAAAGCCAGTGCCTGGATTCAGAAAAACCAGGATGAAACCGCCAAAATTCAGGTTGAAAAGAAGTGGGTCGCCGGTGATGCTGCCTTTAATGCCTCTGTCTTAAAAACCTATAACTATATCCCCTCTGTCAAAGGTGCTTATGATGCCTTTGGTATAACAGCCAAGCAATTGCAAAAAGTCGGGATGTTAAATGCGAGCGTCGATGTAGAGGCCCTGCATAAAAACAGCTTTATCTTTTTTAAAGATGTACAGGATACAGTGCAATAAACCTGAGCTGCCCGGAGGCTCTCAGGGCTTGGCCGCGATTCCAACAAACTGGACTATATACGAAACATTAGCTGATCAGTAACATACAGAAGGCTAAGGTCGCTTAACAGCGCCTTAGTCTTTTTGCTTCCCGGCCGGCAACGGTATCTGCCTGTACAGATATCATACGTTGATAAGGGAGGTTGCTCTTTGAACAGAAGTGGCTGGAGGAGAGTTACGCTTTATGGGGAGTAATGGCTATATACAAGCCAAACTTACTGCAAACAGCAAGCTGCTGGTACGGGCATTGCGGCATCGCAATTACCGCTTATTTTTTACCGGCCAGACCATATCCATGGTCGGTACGTGGATGCAGGATATCGCCATCAACTGGCTTATTTATCAATTAACAGGCTCAGCTTTATTGCTGGGGACCGTAACTTTTTGCAGCAAGATCCCCGGTTTTATCCTGGGGCCGGTGGCAGGGTTGCTGGTCGACCGTTTCAGCCGCCACAAAATTATTGTTTTTACGCAGGTTATATCGATGCTCCAGGCGCTGGTTATGGCAGTACTGGTATTATATAACCGGATTGAGGTCTGGCATGTGATGGCTTTGGGGACACTCCTGGGGTGTGTTCAGGCCTTTGATATGCCGGCCCGGCACGCCTTTATTGTTGATATGGTTGATGACCGGGAAGACATGAACAATGCGATTGCCTTAAACTCCATTATTATCAATGTCGCCCGCCTTGTGGGCCCGTCTATTGCCGGCATTTTGATTGCTGTTGTTGGTGAAGGTATCTGTTTTCTGTTGAATGCCGGCAGCTTTATTGCGGTAATTGCCGCTTTGCTGGCAATGAAGATCCGGCCCCGGCCAATGGAGCCTTCCCGGCACTCCCTGGGCCGGGAGCTATGTGAAGGTTTTACCTATGCCTATCACTTCCTGCCGATAAGATATCTGTTTTTTTTGCTGTGGGTCATTAGTTTTCTGGGCATGCCTTATATTGTGTTTATGCCGATTTTTGCCGATCAGGTTTTGGGCGGCGGCTCGTATGTCCTGGGATTTTTATTCTCGGCTACCGGACTGGGGGCTGTCTGCGGTGCTTCTTTTCTGGCCGCAAGGTCTCATGTTGCCGGGCTGGAGAATGTTGTACCGGTCGCCGCCGGGCTGTTTGGTCTGGCCCTGGTTGTTTTTTCGCAAAACACCTCAATCTGGCTGGCATTAGGGATTATGTTCTTTGCCGGCATTGGCATGATTATGCACAGCATTGCCACAAACACCCTGCTGCAGACCGTGGTGGATGATGATAAGCGCGGGCGGGTTATGAGTATGTACTCGATGGCATTCCAGGGCCTGACACCTCTGGGCAGCCTGTTGGCCGGCTTCCTGGCCGAACGGATCGGTGCCCCGGCAACGGAATGCATTTTCGGCAGTATTTGCCTGCTGGGGGCTATTGCTTTTTATAACTGGCTGCCGAAGATGAAAGCACATATGAGCGCAATTTACAATTGACAGCAATGAAGTTAATAAAGATTTACATACTATAAGCCGCACCTGCAATCTTTATTACTTAATATAAAAGCTTGAATATTAGGAGGTTATTATATGGGTACTTTTATTGAACGCGCGAAATCTACATGCGCTTTGGGTGGTGCAATTGTTACGATATCCTCACTGCCGCGGGCCATTCCGATCGTTCATGCATCAGGCGGATGTGCAACGATGCTGGCTGGTACCTACAGCCAGGCCAGCGGCTACAAGGGCTCCGGGTATTGCAGCGGCCATATGACACCGACGTCCAATGTTGTGGAAAAGGATATCGTGTTTGGCGGCGAGGAACGGTTGGAGGAGCAGATTACCCACACGATTAAAATCATTGACGGTGATCTGTACTTTGTAGTGACAGGCTGCCAGGTGGAAATCATTGGCGATGATGCCATCGGTGTAACCCGCCGGTTTAAGGATGGCAAGTATCCAGTATTGGCTGCCAACACCCCTGGTTTTATTGGCAACGGCTTTAAAGGCTATGATGTGGTGCTGAGCACCCTGGCGGCCGAGTTTATTGAACCTAAGGCCACAAAGGCCGAAAAGACTGTTACTATTCTGGGGATTATGCCCGGGCAGGACGTATTTTTCCGGGGCAATATTAAGGGAATTCAAAGACTGCTAAAAAAACTGGGCATAAAAGCCAATACTTTTTTTGGTGATGGGGAGACCATTGAAAAAATAAGAAATTATGGCGATGCGGCTCTGACAATTGTTTTCTCCGACAAATATGGTATCGATACAGCTAAGGTGTTTGAGGAAAAACATAATATTCCCTATATTACGGTGGATCTGCCCATCGGCGAGACCAGAACCGAGGCCTTTCTATATACAATCGGCAAGCAGCTGGGCCTTGAGCCGGCAGCTGTTGACGCACTCATTGCTGAGGAAAAACGCGAATATTACAGCTATCTTGAGCGGTTTCTGGATATCTACAGTGATATAGATCTGCAGCGTTATGCCATTGTTTCCGCCGATATCAATTATGCGTTTTCACTGACTAGCTTCCTCGCTGATGATTTAGGCTGGGTGCCACACCTTGTCGTCATCAATGAAGAGGTCGATGATATCAGCAAAAAGAAATATGAACTCAAATTTAATCAGTTGACCTCGGAGGCAAAACCGAAAGTGATTTTTGAACAGCATGCCGGCCAGCTCCTTAACCATATCCGGAAGAGCTGGAAACATAATACCAATGAGAAATATTATGATGCTCTCAGTCCTGCGTTCCTTGTCGGCAGCAGTCTGGAGGGCTCTACGGCTCAGAAGATCGGGGCCGCATTCCTGCCTGTTTCTTTCCCGGTCACAAACCGGGCGGTTTTAAATAAAGGCTATACAGGGTATCTGGGTGGTTTATCACTGGCCGAAGATCTTTTCTCGGCGCTTGTCAGCAATCGATAGGAGGGGGTATAACAATGTCCAAATTAACGGAAGACCTTACGTATGACTACCTGGCAGCCGAGGCTGCACCTACCAGGGAGGAGCGGATCGAGGCGACATATGCCTTTGGCGGCTCTTGCACAGGGTTGAAGCATGGCATGGGGCAGGGATGCACCAAATATAACAGCAGAAAGTTTGCCCAGGGCGGCGGCTGCCAGTTAAGCCTGGCTCTGGGGATTGTAAGATCATTCCAGAATGTAGTGGTTGTTATCCACGGGCCGCTGGGCTGCGCCTCCAATAATCTGGGGGTAGCCGGGTATAGTAAAACCTTCCGGGTGCTAAAGCACAAACCGGTGACTGATAATATCTGGCTGCACACCAACCTGGATGAAAATGATGTCATTTCCGGTGGGATTGATAAATTGCGGGAAGCAATATTGTATGCAGAGAAGGAATACCGCCCGGATGCGATTATCGTTGGCAATAGTTGCGTACCAGGTATTATCGGTGATGATATCGACTCTTTAATCGATGAGCTTGACGGTCAGCTGTCAGCCCGGGTAGTACCTGTTCACTGCGAAGGCTTTAAAAGCAAGTTTGTGGCTACAGGCTATGACTCGGCCTATCATGGGGTATTAAAAAAGCTGGTTGATCCCATTAAAAAATACGACCGGGCGGCGCCGGCGGATGTTGCCGGGGCCACTGCGGATGCGGCCGAAAGGTATCTGCACAGTAAAACGGTAAACCTCTTAAATGTTGGCTCCACCAGCTATGGGGATGAGGTAGAGCTGTCCAGGCTGCTTAAGGCGCTCGGCCTGAATGTGCGGGTCATGCCGCTCTATGCCAGTATTGAAGAGATTTCACGCATCGGTGAGGCGGCGCTTAATATTAGTATTTGCGCTACCCATGATGACTATCTTATCGGCCATTTAAAAGAGCGTTTCGGCACCGAATATGTCATTGACACCCTGCCTATCGGTATTAAAAATACCAATCAATGGCTGCGGGTTATTGCCAAATTCTTTAAGCTGGAAGACGAGGTGGAAAAGCTGATCGCAATTGAAAACGCGCAGCTGGAAGCGGCGCTGGAGCCATTCAAAAAAGTATTAAAAGGCAAGACGGTGTTTGTGGGCGGCGGTGAAACCCGGATCTTCACCACCGCTGAGTTCTATCAGTCCTTAGGCATGAAGGTCTTAGGCTTAAAACCGCATAATTTCGACCGTTTTGCTGTGCCGATGATTGATGATATTGATGATCCGGAGGCTGTCATTGATGTTGCCCCCGGCCAGCCATCAGAAGAGCTGGTTGTACTCAACCGCCTCCGGCCAGACCTTTATGTTGGTCATACCGGTGCCAATGCCTGGGTAACCAAGCTGGGGATAACAACGACGCCGCTCTTTGGCCAGTCGTTTAACTATATGGGGTATTCGGGGGCCTTTGAACTGGCAAGAAAAGCGGCAAGAAGACTCCAGAATACTGCTTTTTCAAAAAAAATCGGGGCCAATGTGGCCTTGCCGTTCCGGCCGGAATGGTATGAAAGCAATCCGTTTGATAATATCAAAGAAGCACAACAAGGATAGTAGCTTCAAGGTGTATAAGTAAAACTAACTAGGGGGAGGAATAGAAATGCCTGCTATTGTAGATAATCTGACAGAGCTTATTGGCAATACGCCGCTGCTGCGGCCGAATTCTTTTGCGAAACTGGCCAGACTAAACGCTGAACTGCTGTTTAAGCTTGAATATTATAATCCACTCGGTAGTGTGAAAGACCGGATTGCCAATTCGATGGTGGTGGATGCTGAAAAAACAGGGGTGCTTAAGTCCGGGTCGGTGATTATTGAACCTACCAGCGGCAATACCGGTGTGGGCCTGGCCTTTGTGGCTGCGGCCAAAGGCTATCGTATTATTCTTACCATGCCGGACACCATGAGTCTGGAACGCAGGGCATTGTTAAAAGCCCTGGGAGCCGAACTGGTGCTGACACCGGGCGCTGACGGGATGAAGGGCGCTATCCGCAAGGCGGAGGAGCTTTCGGTCCGGATTCCGGACTCTGTCATATTACAGCAGTTTAATAATCCCGCCAATCCGGCCATTCACCGGGAGACAACAGCCGAGGAAATCTGGCGTGACACCGGGGGCAAAGTTGACATATTTGTTGCCGGTGTCGGCACCGGTGGCACTGTTACCGGTGTGGGCGAGGTGCTTAAGGCCCGTAAGCCCGGTGTCCGGATTGTTGCTGTTGAGCCCAATGACTCTGCTGTTTTATCAGGCGGCAATCCCGCCCCGCATCAGATTCAGGGTATTGGGGCCGGCTTTGTTCCTCAGGTGTTTAGGTTTGAGGCTGTTGACGAAATCTATAAGGTAAAAAATGATGAGGCGATTGATACGGCCCGGGTGCTGGCCAGGGTGGAGGGGCTGCTTGTCGGCATTTCCTCCGGTGCGGCAGCCTTTGCGGCCGCGCAGATAGCCAGGCGGCCGGAGAATGCCGGCAAAACGGTGGTTGCCCTGCTGCCGGATACAGGGGAACGGTATTTATCAACAGTCCTATTTAAAGATCTGACAGACGAAGGCAGCCTGTACTGGCGTTAACCGGCGTAATTATGCTATAGTGATAATTAAATATACAGGCATGCCAGGTTGACTGGGCGAACCAGCGGCGTTGATCAGCAAGGCAGCGAGCTGCGCCTTCCCCCGGTATTGGGGGAAGGCTAACAGTAACTATATTAGGAGGGGATTTTGGTGAGTGTTCTCGATTTGGTAAAAAAACGCTATTCTGTGCGCAAGTATGAGGATCGGCCGGTGGAAGCGGAAAAGCTGCAGCAGCTATTGGCGACTGGCCGCGTTGCCCCTTCTGCTCATAACAAGCAGCCTAGCCGGTTGCTTGTTGTGCGGGAGCAGACCGGGCTGGAAAAACTAAAAAAAGGGGCTAATATATATAGTGCACCACTGGCTATTATTGTGGTCAGCGATCATGACACTGCCTGGGTGCGGCCCTATGACCAGAAAAAAAGCGTGGATATAGATGCTAGTATTGTTACCGATCATATCATCCTGGCGGCAACTGAACTGGGCCTGGGCACCCTGTGGGTGTGTAACTTTGATCCGGCCGTAATTCGCCGGGAATTTAATATTCCCGATCATCTGGAGCCAATTAATATCATCGGCATTGGCTACGCTGACGGTGAGGCTAAATCACCGGACCGGCATGACACCGCGCGGAAACCGTTAACCGAGTTTGTGGTCTGGGAAAGCTTTTGATGTTGCCGTAATCAATTACGCACCTCAGGCTGCCTGGCAGGGTATTCTACGACTATTGTCCATCATACCAGCTTGCGGCCAATTGGGGTGTCCAATACAGTTCTTATGTGGGTTATGGCAGCGGGCTTAAACTGCTGGAAGATATCTATCCGGTTGTGCTTACCCTGTTCAATTAGGTGTAGACAAAGAATAATTGCCTGTATTAGGGGATTCGGGGTCAAGCAGGCAATAAGGCCAAAGAATTGCCTGCCGGCAAGCTCTTTGGCCTTATTGCTATAGAATTAATTAATTGAAGGGGCGGCAAGCTGCAGCTTGCAATGTAAGATTATAGTACTACAAGGTGTCAATGGGGAAGGGCATCTTTTGGTATCTTTGCCTGCAAAGCAAAAATAACTGACCCCGCGATGCAGCACATACCACAAACAAAGATCGTGGGACCGGCCCCCCAGTTGTTGGCGAAAATTCCAGCCAGCAGATTGCCCAAGGGGGTTGTGCCCATATTAGCCATGGTATAAAAACTCATGATCCGGCCGCGCTTGTTGTCGGCAACCACCGTTTGCAGCAGGGTGTTGCTGCAGACCGAGTGCAGCATCAGGCCAAAGCCAACACTGATAATAACAGCGAGTGACAGCCAAAACTGAGTGGACAAAGAAAACAATATCAGGCCCAAACCTAAAAGCGATGAGGCAAAAATAAGCAGATAGACTAATTTAACTGTGCCGGCGCGGGTAGTGAGGAAGGCCGAGGCCATTAATGATCCGGCCCCGTTCGCAAACATCAGGTAGCCCAGTGTATCCGGACCGCCCTGTAAGATTGTACCGGCAAAGACGGGCATTAACGCTATATAGGGCATACCGGCCAGACTTACGAGTGCAACCAGCATGAGCACAGAACAGATGGTTTGGGAGGAGGTGGCATAATGATATCCCTCCTGCAGCTCCAGCCATATTTTTTTTGGGGGAGCAAGTGCCGGTTGTACCGGCAGTCGCATCGACAGCAGGGCCAGGATAACGCCAATATAACTGAGGCCATTTAAAAGGAAACACATTCCTTCTCCCAACAGCAGGATGAGCATACCGGCAATGGAAGGGCCCAATATTTTTCCACCGTTGACCAGTGATGAATTCAAAGCGATGGCATTGCCTAAGTCTGCTTTGGATTCCAGCATTTCGATGATAAAGGACTGCCTTACCGGCATATCAAAAGCATTAATGATTCCCAGGCATGAGCCCAGGGCCATGATATGCCAGATCTGAGCCCGCTCTGAGAGGACAAGGGCTGCCAGCACCAAGGCCTGAACCATGGAAAGAATCTGGGTGATAAGCAAAAGCCGGTGTTTGTTCAGGCGATCGGCGAGAACGCCGGCAAAGGGCGCTAACAGAAGCGTTGGGATTTGGGTGGCAAAGCTGACCGTGCCCAGCATTAAGGCCGATCCTGTCAGCCGGTATACCAACCAGCCAATCGTGATACGCTGCATCCAGGTGCCGATGAGTGAGATACCCTGACCGAAGAAAAATAATGCATAATTGCGGTGCTGCAGGGCCCGGAAGGGATGCGTGCCGGACAATGATTTTACAATCCCCATAGGCTGAAAGCTCCTCTGTTAATACTGTAATTACAAAACTATCACAAATTAGTTGCGCGGTCAACTAATTTGTGATAGTTTTATAGTAGCAGATGTAAGTCTTGGGATGAGCAAATAGGAGTTGGCAGGTGGCATATGCAGGAACGACCATATATGGGCAAGTGGATATCTATTCTATACCGCACCGGGCAGGCTTATTTTGATAAAAGCTTCGCCGACTATGGTATTGGCAATAAGCATTACCGGTACTTATTGTTTTTGTACCGTCAGGAAGGCGTAACCCAGGATATAATGAGCAAATATTTCTATGTGGATAAGGCGACAACGGCCCGGGCGATTTTGGCATTAGAGGAGCAGGGATATATTTTCAGACAGGTTGATTTGAAGGATAAACGCGCCAATAAGGTGTTTCTGACAGAAAAAGGCCGGGCTATGGAACCGGTCATCCGTGCAGTACTTAACGATTGGGCGGAGGTAATGACAAGTGACCTGACAGCAGCAGAGCGGAGTACGGTCTATGGCCTGCTGCAGAAAATGGCCTGTAAGGCAGCCGACATGAAAGAACGGGATTTCCGGAAAAATGGATTTTCAGATGAGCTCTGATGTCCAGAAAAATTTAATCAAAATAGAAAAATATTCTTGCGTTTATATAGCAGTCTACGTTATAATTTAATTCATAGTTAAATGCTGTGGATTAAGACTGATTGGAAAAAAGCCGAAGGTCAGAATGCCGTTTCTGAAGAAACGTTATTCTGGCCTTATATTTTTAGGCATACTTTGATTCCGTTACCTGACATGTGAAGTGTAACCTGTGAAGCCATTAGTATTGACAACTGACTAGCTAAAAGCTGGAGGCTGTTTCCCAATTAACCCTGGGATACAGTTTTTTTTAATATAAAAGGAAGCCGCCCTCCCCGACCAAGAGTTGAGCGACTTCCTCCCCAGCACACCTCATGGAAGAGGTCTGCCTTGCTATAAATATAGCATTGTTTGACCTCCTCCTGCAAGGTGCAACTTGAAGGAGGTTTTGTTTATGTGCAATCATTTAAGTTAAGCCTTACTTAACAAATAGTAATTATACGAGGAGGAAAAAAACAATGAAAAAACCAATTATATTATTTACCATTTTATTAATAGTGAGTATTACTGGTACTGCTGTGGCAGCAACCGATTTCTCCGATGTTTCTACCAAACATTGGGCTTATGATGCTGTTAGCCAATTGCATCAAGCCGGTCTGGTTGACGGATATAGCGATAGTACATTTCGTGGCGATAAGCCATTGACACGATATGAGTTTGCGGTTTTAATTGCGCGTGGATTGGGCAATTACACCAAAGCTAATGCCCAGCAAAAGGTTTTATTGGATAAACTATCTGCAGAATTTGCTGCTGAACTGAATAATATTGGTGTCCGTCTAAATAGGCTGGAAAAAAATCAACCGAACCTCAAATTTAGCGGCAATGCTGAAGTTCGTTATACCTCTCAGGATAATAACGGTACAGTTGCATCAAGTGTCGGCGGTGCCTACCGCATCAGATTAAATGGTACGGCTAAAGTAGATGATAACACTAATCTTGGCCTGCGCTTAACATCAGGTGTGACAAAAGCGGGAACGAAATATAAATATGCCAGTGCCACCTTTACTGGTTTTGGAGCGACCTCAGCTGCAGATGATAACAAAAATACCGTTACGCTTGACCGGGTGTTCCTGACTAGTACTGTCGGTGCTGTCAAAGCCACCGTTGGTGCGCAAGAACTGAAGCTTGGTACTACTGGCTTTATCGTGGATAATGGTTATGCCAGCTTCGATGGTGTAAAGTTTGAAACTAAAGCTGGAAACGTTAATCTTGTCGGTAATTGGGGGCGGCAACAAAAAAATTCAGCAGTAGCATCCATTTGGGCAGTTAGGAATAATAAAGATACACACCTGCCTGAACCCTATCAAACAACTGCTGTTCCTGCTACTACTATTGATGTAGCTTCCTTGGAAGCTGCTATCCAGAATGGCAAACTCAACTATGGTGCCGGGTATGCTACCCTTAAAGACGGGGGCGACGTACATAAAACTTTGGCAGAATATTTATATGGCAACGCTAAATATGTATTTGATGCCAACTTTTCTCTTGGTGGCGAGTATGTCTATAACCAGCAATTCGATACAGATAAAACTGCCTGGACTGCTATAGCCACTATCGGTGATCAAGAAATTACCGGAAAAGGTCAAAATAATTTTGTTGTAAAGTATTATAGTGTTGGTAAAAACTCTATTAGCAGACTGACGTCCTACAGCCTGCAAAGCAAGGCTAGTCCAACAGAGGCATTTGCTGATGTGAGAAATCAAAAAGGCTTAAACATTGCTTATAACTACGGGTTTAGTAAAAATTTATCGGCCTATGTAGCCTATCAAAAGCTGACTGATAAAGAGGCTACTGTTGCTGATGATAGAGGTTTCCATTACTATCGTGCTGCGGTAGTAGCCAAATTTTAATGACTAAGTTGCCGGGCGATTGTTAAAGGGCTTGGTAGTGCTTTCGGATACGATATTTTAACGCCTAATATTTGATAGAAATAGAGTCAGAGACTAGTCTCTGACTCTATTTCTTAAGATTATTCAACTAGTCTAATGCCTGGGCCAAATCAGCAATAATGTCCTCAACATCTTCGATACCTACCGACAGCCGCAGCAGACAGTCGCTGATGCCTAAACGCTGCCGGATGTCTGACGGTATATCGGCATGGGTCTGGATGGCCGGGAAGGTAATCAGGGATTCGACACCGCCCAAGCTCTCGGCAAACTGGAGAACTTTTACCTTGCGCAGCACCTGCGCCGGTAAACGGGGATGGTCTACGACAAAAGAAAGCATGCCGCCATAGCCTGCAGCCTGCGCATCCTGTATTTCTTTGCCCGGATGATCGGGCAGTCCGGGATAATACACTTTGGTAACACTGGGGTGAGTGGCCAGCCACTTGGCCACAATCAGGGCATTTTCCTCGTGCTGGCGCAGCCGGATGGCCAGGGTTTTCAAGCCGCGCAGCAGCAGCCAGCTGTCCTGCGGGCCGAGGATAGCACCGGCAGCATTTTGGATAAAGCCGATTTTTTCACAGAGCGCAGCCTCTTTGGCTACCACAATACCACAGACAACGTCGTTATGGCCTGACAAATATTTGGAACCGCTGTGTACGACGATATCGGCGCCAAGGATTAGCGGCCGTTGCAAATAAGGCGATAAAAAAGTGTTGTCAACAATAACATGAATGGGATGTTCGCGGTTTTCCCGGGCCAGGGCAACGATGGCTTTTATATCCGCTATTTTCATCAATGGGTTGGTCGGGGTTTCTACCAGGATGGCTCTGGTTGCCGGCTGCAGTGCCTGTTGAACCTGAGAGAGGTCACCGGTATCGACAAAGGTGGCAGTGAGGCCGAACTGATTGAATAATTTGTCCAGAATGCGGTAAGTTCCGCCATAACAGTCCTCGGTTATGATAATATGATCACCAGGACGATAAAGCATGAGAATTGACGTAATGGCCGCCATACCTGAACTAAAGGCGAAGCCGGCATGGCCCTCCTCCAGGGCTGCCACTGCTTCCTCAACGGCTTTGCGAGTTGGATTTTGGGTGCGTGAATAGTCAAAACCGGTACTGCGGCCAAGCTCGGGATGACGGAAGGTAGCTGTCTGATAGATGGGTGTACTGATAGCACCGGTAGTTTTGTCACTAACCAGTCCGGCTTGCACAACTTTGGTAGCAAATTTCATAGTGATCATCTCCTGTTTAAATAATAGTAAGAAAAAACAGCTCTTCCGCAAGAAGAGCCGCTTATATACGCTGATAACTCATCTTCCGGATTGCTCCGCTGGATTTAGCACCTTGCATAAATGCCGGTTGCCGGGTGTCATAGGGCCAGTCCCTCGACCACTCTTGATAAGTTTATATTCAATTATTGGTTATCATTTTGTCATAGTTATTATCATTTGTCAATAGACATTTGTTATCTGGACTCTGTTCTTTTTATTGACGTCAGTGCCAAAACCATATATCATATTTGCAAAAGGGTACATCTGTTTTGGGGGAGGCACGGAGTGTATGACTGATGTGTGCGATATCCAGGCATTGATTAAAAAAGCCGAAACGACCCACGACCTTACCAAGGGTGAAATTGTTGCCTTGTTAAAAGATACGGAATATGAAGCAGATCTTTTTGCTGCTGCCGACCGGGTTCGCCGGGAATATGTAGGTGATGAGGTTCATCTGCGTGGTCTGATCGAATTCTCTAACATTTGCAAACAAAATTGCCTGTATTGTGGTTTGCGGCGCGATAATAAAAAAGTAGACCGGTACCGGCTGGATACAGATACAATTATTGATTTTGCCGGCAAGGCAAAATCATACGGCTACCGCACGGTAGTGCTGCAATCAGGCGAAGATGAATGTTTCGATGTGGCTACAATGGTAACCATCATCAAAAAAATTAAGGAACTTGGTTTGGCAATAACCATGAGTGTGGGTGAAAAGCCCCGGGAAGTGTACCAAGCCTACCGGGAAGCCGGCGCCGACCGGTATCTGCTTCGGATTGAGACTACCGACAAAGAACTGTACGAGAAACTGGACCCGGGGATGAGCTGGGATAACCGGGTACGATGTCTGCAGGATATAAAAGAGCTGGGCTTTGAGCTGGGAACAGGCTGTTTGGTCGGTATTCCCGGTCAGACATTGGAGTCCCTGGCTGACGATATTCTGTTCTTTAAAAAAATGGATGCCGATATGATCGGGGTAGGGCCGTTTATTCCTAATCCGGATACCCCGCTGGCTGCCGAAGCCGGCGGTACGTTCGAATTGAGCACCAAAGTCATGGCTCTGACCCGCCTGTTGTTGCCGGACATTAATATTCCGGCGACAACGGCCATGGAATCACTTAATCCTCAGGGGCGCGTATTGGCATTGCAGCGTGGCGCCAATGTGGTTATGCCTAATGTAACCGAAGGCGAATACCGGCAAATGTACCTGTTATATCCGGGGAAAATATGTATCAATGATACGCCGGCCCATTGCCGGGGGTGTATCACCGGTAAAATTCAGGGTATTGGCCGGAAAGTGTCTGAGGCGTATGGATTCAGGCAAAAACATGCCTAGTACAGAGCCAAATGGAGGAAGTATCAATGACTAAACAGGATCCTATAAGTGCAGTCAGGCATTTTTCTGATGCCGGTCTCACGCTTGTTGAGCAGGCGGTGAGGGATATTAGTTTTGGTTCGCTTACGTTAGTAGTTCAGGATTCAAAGGTAATTCAAATTGAAAAACTGGAGAAAATCCGGATTTGCGAGCAGCAGCCAAAGGCCAGCGGCAAAACAACGATGAAAGCAGCCGATGGCCCGGCGTTGCGGACCCGCATCCTGCAGTCTGTCAGTGGTATGGAGTACGGGAAGGTGGCAATCCAGATTCAGGCCGGGCAAATTATGCAGGTGGAGCGGACCGAAAAATACCGGGTAGGTAAATTCACCGGACTTCACGGTGAAGGAATTTAGCCGTTGACACGTATGGAGTAATATGCTATTATAACTTACAAATATGGTGCTTGCATGTGCAAGGCTATTACAGCGATTATGTGCCGATCAGAAATATACTGAAGGCCAGGGTTCGAAAGGCGAACCTTGGCCTTTTATTGCATCTCTGCCGGAAGGGCTGTGTATGAGCGCAACAGGATGTCACAGGTTGTTTGCAGGCAGTGTGCAACCTCCTTGCCTGGTGGTATTATCAACGGTGCTGGTGGTTTCGGCGTATAATTTTATAATCAATAAGCTTGGTTGATCAGAAAACTGAAGGCCGGGGATGTGCAGCACATCTTCGGCCTCTTTTTATTTGTAGAACAGATAAGGAAAAGTGGGGGAATTTAGCATGAGTACTAAAAAAGACGCACAACATTTGAGTTGCACCGATTGCAGTGTTTACAATTGCAGAACCAGGAGCCAGCAGTTTCCGGGATTTTGCCTAACCACGAAAGATAATGACGGTCATTCGATTGCCGGTGATATTGAAGAAATCAAAAAATATCTGCAAGGCGATCATCAGGATGCCGTCGTCGCCCGGGCGTCGGCCCAGGTGGAAGGGCTATTTTATGGCAAAAAAACGAGAGTGGAAGAGATAGTTGAGTTTGCCAAGCGGATTGGGGCCCAAAAAATTGGTATTGCCACCTGCGCCGGTTTGATTGAAGAAGCCAAAATATTTGCCGGCATCCTGGAGGCCAAAGGCTTAGACTATTATAGTGCCATCTGCAAGGTCGGATCTGTTGACAAGGCCGATATTGGCGTGCTGGAAGAGCACAAGCTCAAGCCGGGAAATCATGAATCCATGTGTAATCCGATTTTACAGGCCCGCATCCTGAACTATCAGAAAACAGATCTAAATGTTGTTGTCGGCCTGTGTGTGGGTCATGATTCTTTATTTACCAAATACTCGGATGCCCTGGTCACTACCCTGGTAGTAAAAGACAGGGTGACCGGCCATAATCCGGTAGCTGCTTTATACACTGCTCATTCCTATCACAAGCGGCTGCTGCAGCAAGAGAAGTAAGTTAAAAAACGGAGGGATTTGTATTATGAAAAAAGCCAAATTTATTGCTCTGGCCCTGTCTGTGGTTACCCTGCTGTCCCTGTTGCTGACCGGCTGCCAGTCAGCTGCACCGGCAACCGCTGCCAAAAAGAAAATTATCATTGGTACCGGCAATGCCTATAAACCATACTGCTTCTTAGATGAAAAGGGCAATCTCACCGGTTTTGAGATTGAGGTTCTCAAAAAAATTAATGAAAAGCTGCCCCAGTATGAATTTGAATTTAAAACCTTTGACTTCAATGCCATCCTGGTCAGTCTGGAAACAGGCAAAATAGATCTGGCCGCCCATCAGTTCGAAGTGAATCCGGAACGAAAAAACAAATTTTTATTTGGCGATGAGGGCGTGACTGTCTATGATCTGAAGCTGGTGGTTAAGGAAGACAGGAATGATATAACATCACTGGACGATCTGGCGAAGAGTAACGGTACAATTGAAGTCGGCAAGGCTTCGACCAATAAGACCTACGTTGTTGACAAATGGAACAAGGAACATGGCAATAAGCTGAACCTGGTATTTGCCGCATCCGATACGACGATAACCCTGCAAAACCTGGAGTCAGGCAAGACCGATGCGTTTGTTAATATCCAGCGCAATGTGGATGATTACCGTGCCACCTACAAAGCCAGGATTAAGACCGTAGGCGAGCCGATCAGCTTTTCCAACTCCTATTACCTATACCGCAAGGATGACCCCACCGGGGCCCAGCTGAAAAAAGATATTGATGCTGTGCTAAAAACGATGAAAGAGGATGGCACCCTGGTGAAACTGTCGCAGCAATGGCTGGGGGGAGACTATATTCCGAAAAAATAAGGAAGGACAAAACCAGTATGGAAAATATATTTCTCTTTAGTTTATTTCTCGATAGTTTTCCCCATTTGCTGTCGCGGCTGCATGTGACGGTCGCCATTGTGGTTGTGGCGCTATTCTTTGGTTTGATCCTGGGAACAGGCCTGGCGGTGGTCCGGCTATACAGAATGCCGGTTGTGTCCCAACTGGCTGCCGCCTATGTTTCCTTTATCAGAGGGATTCCCATACTGGTATTGCTGTTTGTTGTGTATATCGGTGCGCCCTTGGTCGCCGGGGCGTTTGGCGCCAATATCAACCGCTGGGATACCCTGATATTTGTCATGCTTACTTATATCATGAATTCAGCCGCTTTTTTATCTGAGATTGTCAGGTCTGCCGTTGCCGGAGTGGAGAAGGGGCAAATGGAAGCTGCATTCTCGGTTGGGATGACCCGCTGGCAGGCTTTTCACCGTATTGTGGCCCCTCAGGCCATTCAGATTGCCATTCCTGCTCTGGGTAATACGGTGGTGTCATTGCTTAAAGATACTTCTTTGGCCTATACGCTGGGAGTGATTGATGTGATTGGCATTATCCAGGCCATCAGCAGCAGTACCCATCGCTCACTGGAAGCCTATACCGCCGCTGCTGTCATTTTTTTTGTATTGAGTTTTGGTCTCGAGCGTTTTTTTAAATGGCTGGAGCGACGAATCGGTATCAATAATACCATTCCCGGGGCAAAAGGTGCAGCGAATCCTAAAATTGCTGTAGTTGGCAGGTGAGAGTATGGGCTTTCAGTTTGATGTATCGTTTTTGATTTTTGAGATTGGGATTGCGATTACATATATTCCTGTTGTTCTGTTACTGTCAGTCGTACCGCTGATAATTGGCTTATTACTGGGTACAGGGATTGCTCTAATCAGGTTATTTAAAATACATCCTTTTGATAAAATGTTTACTGTATTTGTAATATTTCTGCGGGGAGTGCCCCTTGTGCTCCAACTAACCATACTGTATCTGGCAGTCAGTTTGAGTATTGATTCTTTTTCCCAAACCTTGGGGTTACACCTAACATCAAAAGATTTGTCCTATACGTTGATTGCGGTAGTCGGGTTGTCGATTAACGCCACTGTATATCTCTCCGAAGTGATGCGGACAGCGCTTCAATCAGTACCTGCCGGCCAGTATGAGGCCGCGTATTCGGTGGGTATGACCTCCGGGCAGATGCTGCGGCGAATTATTATCCCGCAAGCGTTGCCTGTAGCTATTCCCTTAATCGGCAGTAATTTTATTGGCCTCATTAAAGGGTCGGCGATTGCATCGCTTATTTCCGTGGTTGAGATTATTAATGCCACCCTCTATGAAGCCAGCGGCAATTACAAGTTCCTGGAGGCCTACGTGGCGGCGGCAATTATTTATTGGTTGTTGTGTATTCTGGTCGAACGCCTGGTAGCCTTTCTGGAAGGTCGGGTCGGAGTTTATGGCAAGGGTGGGATAGTATGATTGAGCTTAAGGGCTTGCATAAAGCGTTTGGCAAACAGGAAGTATTAAAAGGGATCGATCTCAAGGTCGAAAAGGGTGAAGTTGTTGTTATCCTTGGCCCCAGTGGCTCCGGTAAGACCACACTCTTAAGGTGCCTGAATTTTTTGGAGCAGCCTGATGCCGGTGAGATTACCATTGGCAGCACCCGGGTTAATTGCCATCATGTTTCCAAGCAGGAGATACTGGCAATCAGAAGAAGTACAGCCATGGTCTTTCAACTATACAATCTGTTTAAGAATAAAACAGCCCTGGAAAACATTATGGAAGGTCTGGTGATTGCCCGGAAGGTTCCCCGGGAACAAGCGGAGCAAATCAGCCGCCAGATCCTGGCCAAGGTTGGTTTGGGAGACAAAGGGGACGCCTATCCCAGCCAGTTGTCCGGCGGACAGCAGCAGCGGGTGGGCATTGCCCGGGCGCTAGCCCTGAATCCGGAAGTCATTCTTTTTGATGAACCAACCTCGGCCTTAGACCCTGAGCTGGTAGGCGAGGTGCTGGGGGTTATGAAAAAAGTAGCCCAGGAAGGCCTGACGATGATTGTCGTTACCCATGAGATATCCTTTGCCCGGGATATTGCTGACCGGGTAATTTTTATTGATGGCGGTGTGATTGTTGAACAGGGACCGCCGGCGGAGATTCTTTTTCACCCGCGTGAAGAAAGAACCAAACAGTTTCTGAAAAGGATTTTACCTGTTGAAGATTATGCAATATAGATAGAGGCTGCTACTTAAAATATAATTATGGTATAATTACCCATATAACTAAAATCAAGCGAGGAATTCAGGATGACAAATAAAACGGTATTTGACTTTGATACCATTATACCCCGCCGGGGAACCGGCAGCAGTAAATGGGATGCGGTGGAAAAGGTGTTTGGCAGCCGGGATGTACTGCCCTTATGGGTCGCCGATATGGATTTTGCCACACCGGCCGCGGTAACAGCCCGGCTGGTGGAGCGGGCCCAGCACCCTATCTATGCTTACAATACTCAGGAGGCGCCGTTATATCAGGCGTTTATTGACTGGGCTAAACACCGGCATCACTGGGAGATTGAACAAGACTGGATTCTCCTGGCTCCGGGTGTTGTGCCGTCAATTATTTTGTCCATGTTAGCCCTGTCAGCGCCTGGTGACGGCGTTATTATTCAACCACCGGTTTATCCGCCGTTTTTCGCAGCCATCAAGGATAATGACCGGCGGATTGTGGAAAATCCGCTGCTTGTTAAAGATGGTCATTATGAGATTGATTTTGCTGACCTGGAGCAAAAGCTGGCCGATCCCAATAACAAATTATTGCTGTTTTGCAGTCCCCATAATCCGGTTGGGCGGGTATGGAGCAAGGAAGAACTGGGGAAAATATACGAGCTTTGCCAGAAATACCAGGTTGATATCCTGGCAGATGAAATCCACAATGATCTGGTGTATGGGGAGCAGCGGCATACCGTGTTTGCCTCACTTGGCACACCGGTGGCTAAAGAGACGGTTACCTTTATGGCTGCCAGTAAAACGTTTAATATCGCCGGGCTTAATTTTTCGTTTATCATTGTTCCCTGCAAGCGCCGGCGGGCCCTTATCAGTTCCTGGTTTGCCAAATTGCATATTAACCGCAACAACCTGTTTGGGGCAGTTGCCACCGAAACCGCCTACCGGGAGGGCGAGGCCTGGCTTGATTCACTGCTCAAGTACCTTGAGGGCAATGCGGATACGTTGATCGAGTTTGTCCGGACCCGTCTGCCTGACATCAAGGTAGTCAAACCGGAGGGTACGTTTTTGGCCTGGCTCGATTTTCGCGCCTACTTTACCGATGCCAGGGAACTGGAAGACTTCCTGGTGCATAAAGCCCGCGTGGGGCTTAACCCTGGCAGAAACTTCGGCAGCCAGGGGGAAGGCTTTGCCAGGTTGAACTTTGCGACCCAGCGCAGTGTGCTGCTGGAGGGACTAACCCGGATAGAGACAGCTCTGCGGGAAATTAAATAGGTATCAGAAAGTATACAAATTGATACTATGGCACAAATTAGTGCGTACTTGTGAAAAGGAATGAGAAAAGATAAGATGATGATAGGAATTTATTTCCTATAGCCAGATCAACAAGGAGGTTTCCGGATGCCCTATTTACTGGAACCATTACAGATCGGGTCTTTAACATTGCCCAATCGATTGATTATGCCACCGATGGCTACCTCAAAAGCGGAACCGGACGGTAAGGTCAGCCAGGCCATTCTTGCCTATTATAACGAAAAAACCGCCGGTGGTTATTTCTCGCTGGTCATTATTGAGCACAGCTTTGTGCAGCAGGCCGGGAAAGCCAGTGAGAAGCAATTGTCTATCGCTGATGACAGTGTTGTCGAGGGCTTCAAAGAACTGGCAGCTGTTATCCAGCGCAACGGGGCTAAAGCCGTGGTGCAGATCAACCATGCCGGGAGCGCAGCCGATCGGGCGGTAACCGGCGTTGAGCCGGTTGGGCCATCGGCAGTAAAGAATCCCCGTAAGGGCAGTATACCTCATACACTTACCCGGGAAGAGATTGCCTCGATTGTTGCCGACTTTGGGGCGGCCGCACGGCGGGTAAAAGCAGCCGGTTTTGACGGGGTGGAAATTCATTCAGCCCATGGCTATTTTCTCAACCAGTTTTTTTCACCGCTGACCAATCAGCGCACAGATGAATATGGCGGTGATGTGTCAGGCAGAATTAAGATTCACCTGCAGGTTATTGCTGCTGTCCGGGCGGCAGTAGGGCCGGATTTCCCCATTTTTATCAGGCTGGGCGCAGCGGACTATGTGGAAGGCGGGACTACGGCTGCTGACAGTCAGATTGCCGCCCGGGCTTTTGCTGAGGCCGGTGTCAATGTGATCGATATCTCCGGCGGTTTTTGCGGCTACGTCGTGCCGGGGAATAATGAACAAGGCTATTTTGCACCACTTAGTGCCGCGGTTAAGGAAGTGGTTGCAATCCCGGTAATCCTTACCGGCGGTGTTACGGAGGTGCAGGCGGCAGAGCAGTTGCTGGCCGCAGGCAAAGCTGACCTTATTGGTGTTGGCCGGGCCGTTTTTCAGGATTCCCTATGGGCGCAGAAAGCGATTAACAGTCTAAAATAATGATAAACCAGGGAGGTATTCAGATGGCAGTAAATGAGGTTTTGACAACAATTAAAAAACGCAGAAGTGTGCGCAGCTTTAAACCTGACCAAATAACAGAAGAAGAGCTGCAAACGGTTCTGGAGGCCGGAATTTATGCCCCCAGTGCCGGCAATCAGCAGCTATGGCATTTCACAGTGATCCAGAACAAACAGGTACAGGATCAGCTAAACACCAAGGCCAAAGCAGGCGCAGCTCAAATAGATAACGAGCATATTCAGCAAATGGCTAAAAATGAAAAGTTTAATATCTATTTTGGTGCCCCAACCGTCGTACTTGTCTCCGGCAAGGAAGACGGTCTGATGATCGAGTCTGATTGCGCGGCTGCCACCCAAAATATATTATTAGCCGCCGAATCGATTGGTCTTGGCTCCTGCTGGATCGACCTCACCTTATTTGCGTTTGGCGGCGAACAGGATGAGCAATACAAACAGCAGCTGGGCATCCCGGCAGGCTACAAGCCTTTTGCCTCAGTGGCGCTGGGCTATAAGAAAATCGAAGCGGTAAATGCCCCGGCCAGAAATCAAAATGTGACAAATTACATAAAATAATAGCTAGCTGACTTAAAATGAGGCTAACAGTATGTTCATCCGCAGCTGTTAGCCTCATTTTTGGCTTGCAGGGTAGACTAGCAGACAAGTATATAAGGAGGGGAGGGGTGAGGCGTGAACCATACTACTTTAAATTTCAAAATGCTCACATTGAAGCACAATCCTTTGGGGGCAGCTGTCGCCGTACACCCCACATTATTGTGGGATGATAACGGCGCTACTCTTATTGATGTCGGTTACCCGGGTCAATTAAAAGAATTGACTAAGGCGGTGGAAGAGGCCGGTGTTTGCCTTACACACATTAAACGGATTATATTTACACATCAAGACTGGGATCATGTCGGTAATGTAACGGACGTGCAGAATGCTTTGGACAACAAGGCGGAAATATATACGCATGTCAAAGAGCGTGACTATATTGAGGGCGTCATCCCTTATATCAAGCTGACCACGGAGTGGGTACAGGCCAGGCTTCAATCGCTGCCGGAAAATATCCGTGAACAGGCTGCTGATTTATTTGCTAACATTCCCACTGCCCATGTGCATAAGACGTTTGAAGATCAAGACGCATTGCCATTTCACGATAATGTACAAGTGATACATACACCTGGTCATACTCCCGGCCATATTTGTCTTTATCTGCAACAGCACCGCCTGCTTATTGCCGGGGATCAATTGCGAATTCTAAATGGAATTTTAGTAGGGCCGGCTCCGGAACATACTGCTGATATGGGGACAGCACTGCAATCTCTGCGCAATTTGCAGGCATATGATATTGAGTATGTTATCTGCTATCATGGCGGATTTTATGGCCCCCGGGCCTCAGCCCGTATTGCTGAGCTTGTTGACGAAAATCAATAAACATAGGTATGTCAGGTAATTGCTGTGTTTTAAGGCCGAAAGGCATAACTGGCCTGTTAAAAGACGGGCAGTATCCATGGGGCAATAAAGATGGAGGGATTTTTGATGTTTCATGATATGGTAAAAGCAAACCGCAGTTACCGGCGGTTTTTTGAACAGGAAGCAGTTACGAGAGATACTTTGCTTACGCTTGTGGATTATGCCAGGCTGGTTCCCTCAGGGGCCAACAAGCAAGCGCTTAAATATTTCATAGCTTGCGAGCAAGCACTTAACGAACAAATTTTTACCGCTTTGGGCTGGGCGGCCTACTTAAAAGGGTGGTCAGGCCCTGTTGCCGGAGAAAGGCCGGCAGCCTACATTGTCATCGTTCAGGATAAAGCCTATAAGATGGGAACTAATTTCGATGCCGGGATTGCGGCCCAAACCATTTTACTCGGGGCGGCAGAAATGGGCTTGGGCGGGTGTATGATTGGCAATATTCAGCACGCCAAACTGCAGATCGCACTAAACCTGGCAGAGAATTATGAAATAGTGCTGGTGATTGCACTGGGAAAACCGAAGGAAGAGGTCGTTATTGACGAGATCGAGGCCGATGGCGATATCAAATACTGGCGGGATGAAAACCAGGTTCATCATGTACCAAAGCGAAAACTGAAAGATATACTTATATAAGGCCGGTAGGCTGACTGGTAGATAACTGGAGGCTGTATTCCACGAACTGGGAGTGCAGTCTTTTTATTTTGGGTGATTTATGAGTGGCAGTGAAAAGGCATTCTCTGACCCATTAAGAATGTACCGCCCTGGCCAGAGTTGCATTTACTTGGCATGGGGTTGAAGGGTTTTGCATGTTATTGCAAAATAATACAAATATCAAGCGTAAAATAAAACATATAAATGGAGATGATGAGATTGTATTGGAAATCGGCAGGAGCTGTTCATACAGAAAAAACAGTGGAATTAGCAGTAGGCAAAGCAAAAGAGTATGGCATTAAGTCAATCGTAGTAGCCTCCAACAGCGGCAAAACAGCCGAATTACTTGCAGGCCAGGTAGAGAATGTGGTATGTGTTACCCATGCCAATGGTTTTAAGGAACCGGGTGTTAATGAACTGACTCCGGAACAGCGCGAGCTATTGGTAGAAAAAAATATAAAAATACTGACAACCACTCATGTGTTATCCGGAGCGGAGCGGGGAATCAGCCGGAAATTCGGCGGGATTTATCCTGTAGAGATTATCGCGAATACACTTAAAATTTTTGGCCAGGGGGTTAAGGTTACCGTAGAGATTGCCGTCATGGCTCTGGATGCAGGGCTAATCCCCTATGGCGAAGATATTATTGCCATTGGCGGTACCGGCAAGGGTGCTGATACCGCTGTCGTGATACGACCTGCTCATGCCGCCAGCATGTTAGATACTTATATTGCTGAAATCATTTGCAAACCATAAAAGTGCCCTTAAAATATTATCTTTTAAAGCTATGAGCTTCGGTGATTGTGAGGTATTCACAAATAATTGCGTTTTGTATTGTGGTATAATTCCATAGACGCCTCTTTACGCCTCTGTTATAATAAGCTTATAGTTGGAAAAGAGAAAACAAATTGAGCGATGATGCTAAATGGTAAGAGAAATATCTTAAGCCATTTAGCTTTTTTTATTTTTCTTTTAGTACTTTAGTACAGGTGAAGATGTTGGATATATCTTGATATGCGACGGGGAGTTTCACTGCTTGAATAATAGAATAGATATTTACTTGTTACAAAAGCAAAGTTGCTTATTTAGTGTTCTTTGCTTTTGTTTTTTTTTTGCAAAAGATGCAGGGTATAACTGGTTGTGTAAGCTGGATTGGAGGAGACGTCTATGTTTAGAATCGTAGATCTAGGCAAAAAATTTGGCGATTTAGAGGTATTGAAACGTATTAGCCTGTTTATTGAGGAAGGTGAAGTCGTATGCATCATCGGACCGTCCGGATCTGGAAAAAGTACCTTCCTTCGCTGTTTAAATCTGCTTGAAATACCGACAAGCGGAAAGATTTATTATGCCGGATCAATTATTGATGCTGATCTGGATAGTTATACACTTAGAAGAGAAGTAGGTATGGTTTTTCAGAAGTTTAATCTTTTCCCTATGTTTACCGTGTTGAACAATATAACCTATGCCCCGATACTAATCAATAAAATGAAAAAAGAAGCTGCAAAGGAGTTGGCGATGGATTTACTAACAAAAGTTGGCTTGGCTGATAAAGCGCATGCGTATCCCTCAACCTTGTCCGGGGGACAACAACAACGCGTGGCCATTGCCAGGGCTTTAGCGATGAAGCCCAAAGCGCTGCTTTTTGATGAACCAACTTCAGCGCTTGATCCGGAACTGGTAGGTGATGTATTGGAGGTTATGAAACAATTAGCCGCAGAGGGAATGACAATGATCGTAGTAACACATGAAATGGGTTTTGCGAGAGAAGTGGCTGATCGTGTTGTATTCATGGATAAAGGGTATATTGTGGAAGAAGGCAAACCGGAAAAAATCTTTAACTTTCCTGAAACTACAAGAACCAGAGAATTTCTTGCCAGGGTTTTATAAGGAGGGATAAAATGGTATTGGACTTTTCAAAAACAGCTGCATTGTTAATTCCTTCTCTCTTGCAGGGATTTGGCGTTGTTATTCAGGCAACGATTTTTGGTTTCCTGCTGGCAACCGTTTTGGGTATGGCTATTGCAATAGGCCGGCTTTCTCAAATCAAAGTAATTAACGGTTTTCTGGTTTTTTTGCTGGAATTAATTCGTGGGACTCCGCTTTTAGTACAACTTGTCTATATCTACTATGTGGTTCCTTTGCTCTTGAATCTGGCGGCCAGTGTTTTGGGTTTTAAAACAGATGTGCAAATCTCATCACTGACTGCAGGGATATTGGGATTAGGAATTAATTACGGCTGTTACATGTCAGAGGTAATCAGAGCATCTATTCTTGCTGTTGATTACGGGCAGACAGAAGCAGCCTTGGCGCTAGGACTGGAAAAGTATCAGGCTCTCTTTCGTATCATTATGCCTCAGGCCTTGCGCAGTATTATTCCATCGTTAGGAAACTATCTGGTTATGATGGTTAAAGATACATCTCTTTTGGCGTATGTGGCGGTAAATGAATTATTGTTACGTACACAAACGTTTGCGTCACAAACATTTTTAACAATTGAATCCTATACTTTTTTAGCGCTGGCCTATTTGATCATCAGCATTCCACTGTCTCATCTTGTTAAGCTCATTGAGAAAAAGTGTAAAACCAGTTAATACCTGACGGCAAACTTGCCGTAGATAATGGGGAATACATTTAAAATATACTAATTCATGAAAACAGAAAGGACGGATGATTATTGAGGAGGTTACCGTGTTTTTAATCGTGTCCGGGTGCATAATAAAGGAGGATGAAGAGAATGAGAAAATTAGGTAAGAGTTTTACGTTTTTGGCAATTCTTATGCTTATAGTATCGATAATATTGACAGGGTGTGGTTCTTCTAAAACGCCAGAAACAACTGCAGCCAAAAAAGATCCCAATGCCAGACTAAATGAACTAAAAGCTAAAGGTGTTTTGGTCGTAGGGTCATCAAATGATGCCCCCTTTGCCTATATTGATGCGAGTACAAATCAGTTTTCCGGTGTAGATGCCATCATTATTAAGGAAGTTGCCAAACGGCTTGGCATTAATAAGGTTGAAATGAAGCAGGTCCCGTTTGAAAATCTGTTGATTGAGTTAAATAAAGGAACTATTGATATGGTAACCGATGGCATGTATATTAAAGCTGAACGGCTCGAAAAAGCTTTGTTTACCGATGTTTGGTACAAAGAGGGCGAAGCCGTAGTTGTAAAAACAGATTCCAGTATTCAAACCAAGGGTGATTTAAAAGATAAAATAGTCGGTGGACAAAAAGGTACTGCTTTCCTCGAAATCGCTCAAAAATGGGTTGCTGAAGGAAAAGCAAAAGAACTAAAAATCTTCGGCAGTCAGGCAGAGCTGATGATGGCTGTTAACACCGGAAAAATTGATGCCTGCGTAACCGACGGTATTGTGGCCGGTTACACATTAAAACAAGATTCCTCTTTGAATTTGCGTATCTTAAGCCCGTATGAAGCAGAGGCTGCAGGCAAGATTGGTGCTGCTTTACGCTTTGAAGACAAAGAATTACTTACAGAAGTAAATAAAACGTTACATGATATGAAAAAGGATGGCACTTTGTTACATATTTTACAGCAATATGGCCTAAATCAAGACTATTTTGTATCCATTGAAGACGGAATGACGAAGAACGTAAAATAGCCAAAAGAACCTAAATGCGTCCAGAAAAGTATGTTTGTCCCTGGGTATGATTGTGGAGGTATTCGCCATCATGCCCAGGTAATTTTATGATCGTGCTTTGACCAATAGCTTGGTATAAAAGTCTGTTTTGTCAATCCTGTTATATATATGGCTAATTTTTGCCAGGTACAAGGAGGAGCGGAATAATGAAAACACATGGCTTATTTATTAATGGTGAATGGCTGGTAACCCAGGATACGATCAGTGTATTAAACAAAGCCACCGGCAAGACGCTGGCCTTTATATCCAGTGCGGATCAAGAGACGGTAACCGCTGCTGTTGATGCTGCCGAGAAAGCCTTTAAAACTATAAAGCTGGAGCCCTATCAACGGTATACAATTCTGATGAAGGCAAGTCAGCTGCTTATGGAGAAGCAAAAGGAAATGGCGGAAATTCTATCTCAAGAGGTGGGCAAACCAATTAAAGAAGCAATGGCTGAAGTAGCGCGAGCCCAGCAGACACTCCTGCTTTCTGCTGAGGAAGCAAAGCGGCTAACCGGTGAAATGGTACCGCTTGCCGGAGCACCCGGCTGCGGTCAACGTTTGGCTTATACCCTGCGGATGCCTGTAGGCATTGTTTGCGCGATAACCCCGTTTAACTTCCCGCTTAATTTATCCTGCCATAAAATCGGACCGGCTTTGGCGGCCGGTAATTCTGTGGTATATAAACCGGCAACAACTACCCCTCTGTCAGCAGTGCTGCTTTGCGAAATTTTTGCTGAAGCAGGATTGCCAGGCGGTTACCTTAATTTGGTGACAGGATCTGGGTCAAAAGTAGGGAATCTCCTGACAGAAGAAAAGCGGATTAATTTTTATAGTTTTACCGGCAGTCCCGCAGTAGGGAGAACTTTGCTGAAAAATGCCGGTTTTAGACGTGTTGCACTTGAGCTGGGATCAAATTCCGCCAATATCGTGCATCATGATGCCAACATCACGGCTACAGCGGAATTGTGTGCCAAGCAGGCATTTGCTAACGCCGGACAGGTGTGTATTTCCTGTCAGCGCGTGTATGTTCAGCGTAGTGTCTATCAAGAGTTTTGTGATAAAGCGGCTGCTTTTGCAAAACGATTAGTTGTAGGCGATCCGCTTGATCCTGCAACTGATATTGGGCCCATGATCAGCATCGAGGAAGCGGAGCGGGTAGAAGCATGGATTACTGAGGCGGTTGCTCAAGGTGCGAAAATACTAGTGGGAGGAAAACATCGCGGAGCCTGGTTTGAACCTACAATCTTAACCAATGTTGAGCCTGATATGAAAGCAGTATGTTTGGAAACCTTTGCTCCTGTTTTTTCTGTTATCCCCTATGATACGATGCAAGAGGCCATTGATTTAGTGAATGATTCTGTCTACGGACTACAGGCCGGTGTGTTTACTAATTGCTTGGATATAGCCAGAATGTGTGCGCTTAAGATTGAGACCGGCGGGGTCATTATCAATGATGGGGCAACCTTCCGTACAGATAACATGCCTTATGGCGGTATTAAAGAAAGTGGTATCGGCAAGGAAGGGCCGCAGTACGCGGTTAAGGAAATGACGGAAGAGAAGTTAATTGTATATAATTTTTAATTCCCGGAGTCCATTTATATTGAGAGAAGGATATTGATATGATCAGTTGTCGTGAAATCATTAACCTGCCCTCACTGGCCAAACTAAATATTGTGGCCGGCAAGTCCGGTCTTGACCGATTGATACGTTGGGTACATTTCATTGATTTACCTGATGTTATTCCCTGGGTGCAGGGCGGCGAACTCTTGATTATTACAGGAATTGGTTTGAACGGCAACCTGGATAAGCTGCAGGATATTATGAAGGGAATAATAAAAAAGAAATTAGCCGGCCTGATTATCAATATTGGCCCCTACATTAAAGATATCCCTGCCGAGGTTGCCAATTTGGCCGAGCAAGCGAGTTTTCCTGTTTTTACGCTACCTTGGGAGGTAAAAATCATTGAGGTAACAAAGGACATTTGTAGTCATATTGTCATGAAGCAGACCGAGGAACGGTCCATTAAGGATTTTTTAGAACAGTTACTGCTTTTTCCCCTGATTGATCCTGAAGTACTCATTCAGCGTGCTGCCTACTATGGATACGATTTAGCAAAACCCCATCAGGTAATAATTATAAGTCCTACCCGGTTAACAGAATATCTGCAAATGCAAGAGCTGAAAGATGAAAAAGCCCTGGTTGCTTTTAAAGTGCGGTTTGAAAACATTGTCCGCGATACCCTGCGGCTGTATGGCCGCAAGGTTCTGCAAATGCTGTTGGCAGATGATATTGTTTTACTTATGCCATATGAGAACAAACATACAGGTGAACGGCTAATTTCCGAAATCATAAATAAAGCTTTTGAGAAGCTTGGTGTTGAGATGCCCGGCTTGTTGGTGGTGGCAGCATTGGGCGGAAGATTTGAAAGTTTGCAGAATGCCAGAAATAGTTACCTGCAGGCAGTTAAAGTGTTGCGGCATATTCCTAAGTTAAAGATTGCCTCCAATCCAATTTATGCGTATGAACAACTGGGAATCTATAAGCTATTGTTTGAGATTGGATCAGAAAAACTGGCTCTGTATTACCAGGAAGTCATTCAACCTCTCAACGAGTACGATAGTAAGTATCACATGGATCTTGTACACAGCCTCTTCGTATATTTCGAGGAAAACTGCAATGCTGCTAAGACAGCCAAATCATTATTTGTCCATCGTAATACCCTGGATTACCGCCTGAAGAAAATTGAGGAAATAACCGGTAGGAGCTTAGATGATGCCTATGATCGTTTGACACTGCAAATAGGGGTAATTGTAGGAAAGCAAATATCCGATGACTTTTTTATCCTTGAAACATGAAGGTAGTGAGGACATCACAAAAGGATGCCTGACATCCTGTGAGTGGCTCACATAGACGCTCGGAAGTCGATATGGTACTATTAAAACATAAGTAAAGGCAAGGTAATAAAGAAGCAATGGCGCTGATATCATTCTGATGAATAGATTCAGCGTTTTTTATTTTGCCAAAACAAGTAGGAGGACGTTGCGATGAGTGGGATGGGAAGCAGGTCGGAAAAACTAATTCAACGAAAAAATAAGGCTGTTGCCAGCGGGATAGCTAACTCTACCGGTGTGTTTGTGGAAAAAGCAAGTGGTGCTGTCATTACCGATGTAGATGGAAGAGAGTTTCTGGATTTTTACGCAGGGGTTGGTGTTCTAAATGTCGGGCATTGTCCGGAGCCAGTGGTTAAAGCTATACAAAAACAGGCAGACCGGCTGCTGCATTCTTTTTTTGCTATTGCTATGTATGAGCCCTATGTAGAACTTGCTGAGAAGCTGAATGCGATAGCACCTGGTTCTTCTTTGAAAAAAACCATGTTTGCTAACAGTGGCGCTGAGGCTGTAGAAAATGCGGTAAAAATTGCCCGGCATGCTACGAAGCGAACAGGCATAATTAGCTTTGAATGTGCATTTCATGGACGGACTTTTATGACTATGAGTCTTACCAGTAAGGTTAAGCCTTATAAATATGGTTTTGGGCCTTTTGCTCCTGATGTGTATAAGGTTCCTTCCGCCTATTGTTATCGTTGCCACTATCGTTCCACATATCCGGGCTGTGGCATGCATTGCCTGGAAAATTTTGAAAGATTCTTTGCCGCAGAAATTGATGCAGAGCATATTGCCGCTATGATTATTGAGCCGGTGCAAGGCGAGGGAGGTTTTATTGTTCCACCTCCGGAATTTTTCCCAGGACTTAAATCAATATGTGCAAACAAAGGAATTTTGCTGATTGCGGATGAGGTACAAACCGGTTTTGGCCGAACTGGCAAGATGTTTGCCGTTGAACACTGGGGTGTTGAACCTGACCTGATTACTACTGCGAAATCAATTGCAGCCGGTGTTCCTCTTAGTGCTGTAACAGGCAAAGCCGAGTATATGGATGCTCCGGAAGCCGGAAATATTGGAGGAACTTATGGGGGAAGTCCGTTAGCGTGTGCAGCAGGTTTAGAAACCATCAAATATATAGAGGATCATAGTCTTTGTCAGCGGGCTGAGGCAATCGGGAAGACCGCTTTGGCGCGACTCAAGTCGCTGCAGGAACGATGTGTTGTAGTGGGGGATGTGCGGGGAATAGGCGCAATGATCGGTATTGAGCTGGTCAAGGATCGCGCGACTAAGGAGCCTGCTAAGGAGCTTACAGGCAAGGTAGTCAAATATTGCTTAGAACAAGGAGTCATGTTGATCAGTGCAGGCATCTTCAGTAACGTAATTCGCTTATTAATCCCATTGGTGGTCACCGACGAACAATTAGATCATGGTCTCACTGTGTTAGAACAAAGTATTTTAAAAGCCGCCGCTGAATAAGGATCTCGTTTTCACTGTTTTAATTTCATTATATCGGTAAAAAGTAGCAGAACAATAACCATATGCTTGAATATTTGTAAGACTCGATTGACAGTTGTGTGAATAAAATCTGGTATTTAATTGACAAAATTTACCTTGTGTGATATGGTAAAAATAAATTTTATTTACTTCGATTTGATAGTAGTTGGTTGATTGGTAAAAACTAAAGGCCAAGGAGCTTTCCGGCAGGATTGTTTCTTGCCTTTTTTATTTAATTTAAAAGGAGTGTGGTAAGATGCCGGTTATTACTATTGAGACAGGAAAGCTGGAAAAAGAACAGAAAGTGCTTTTGGTAGAGCGGTTTACTAAAACTGCGAGCGAAATACTGAAGATCCCCGAACAGTCTTTCATTGTCCAGCTTAAAGAGAATGACAGTGACAACATCGGCGTTGGCGGTAAGCTGTTAACTCAGGTGATTGCGGAGCGAAACAGCAAATAAGCTGCTTGTCAGCGTGAGTCTGCACTAAAGCAAGCTGCTTAATCTGTAGAATTAAGCAGCTTGGAGGCAGACGAGTTTTCCATGTTAGCAAAGAGCAGCGGGGTCATAGATGTGATCCTGCTGCTCTTTTTCTAAAGGATGAAAGATGACTGATGGCTTTAGCACTCCTGGGGCCATCCAGGAGCTGTTTAAACGCATATATACCGAGTTTTTTCCTGCTGGCGGCTATGAAAGGGCTGAGGGGCCTGACCTGGAAATCTACTATGAGGGTGATATTGCCAGTCCGGACTATCGTTCTGAAATTTGGATACCGGTGGTTAAACGCGCTCTGCCTGGTATAAAAGAATAATCACAAATTGATACTGACTGCAAAACAACAGTGGCTGCGTGTATGAAGTTTTCTACTCGCAGCCGCTGTTGTTCTCTATTACTACAAACAGGCTTATATAAGCAAAACAGCTAGGTGGGCTGTTGCCAACACCGTGTAATGGGTATCATTCTTCAACTAAGCAAAAATTTGAGAGTGATTTTACCAATATACTACTACTGTCTAAATTTTGTATTAACCAGCAGGATATTTACTGGAACAGTAGTATATTAACTGTTAATCATATTGAATCGGGATTGCAAAGCCGGGTTGTCGGCGGTTAATTAAAGGCAAGCATATATCAGGTAAGTCACTTTAACAGGAGGCGGGCAGCTATGTACAATGACACCGTACTTGATCATTTCTCTAATCCGAGAAATATCGGTGAAATAGCCGATGCAGACGGGATTGGCAGTGTGGGAAACCCGATAGACGGCGACCTCATAACGCTTTATATAAAACTAGACGGCAACGTCCTGGCAGATGTCAAAGTCAAGACATTTGGCTGTGCTGCGGCGATAGCGGCCAGCAGTATGGTTACCGTTATGGCTAGAGGTAAGACAATTAAAGAAGCACTGCAGATAACCAACGAAGCAGTAGCAGCAGCCCTGGACGGGCTGCCACCGAAAAAAATAAGGTGTTCCAATATTGCTGCCGATGCGCTTCACAATGCGATCGCCGATTATTATGCCAAAGTCGATAGGCAGGGAGGTGAGTCTGGTGATACTTGCCAGGGAGCAGATCAATAGGTATTTACGGCATATTATTATGCCGGAGATTAGCGGTCCGGGGCAGAAAAAACTGTTGGAAGCAGCGGTTTTTATCTGTGGAGAAACCATAGAAGCCGCAGCTCTGGCCATATATTACCTGGCCGCAGCTGGTATCGGCCGCATAAACTGCCGGTTTGAAACGGCAGCCGGGTTCGACCGGCTTGCAGCCGACATCCGGGATTTGAATAGCGATGTAGATATTGTGCTGGCTGACAGCGGAGACAGCCAATTCCGGATTTTTTTAGGCAGTCCGGAATTTATTGTCAGACAGAGCGAAAACATAACACATGATTTTTCACCATCCGTAATAGCCCTCCAAATTGGCTGGAAAGGGGGCGTCGAGGTATGTAAAGAACCGGCAGCGGCAGAAATTTTTCTGGCGGCGTTAGTCGCCGGGCAGCAACCGGCCGGCACCGGTGCCAAAGAACATTCACGGCAGAATGGTGTATTTGCCCGCTGTTTTTC
>JAEWGR010000045.1 GCA_023388195.1 Bacillota bacterium | reverse complement strand
CCTTTGCTCGGTGTATCTCCTTACACTCAATTAATCGCCAAATATCATTAAATGCCCCTTCCGCCTTCTCAATATCCCACAACTCAATCCGCGGAACTGTTCCTTCCGATAACAATATCGGAGGAATCTCTGATACAAATTCAAAGTTTCCTTCTGTAATATCCACTGTTTTAAAAAGTTGATTTAGACTAGTTAACGCACAAGTAAGCGTATATAGCAAATCCCAATCACTTGTAGTAAGAACAGCGTTAAGGGCTTTTTGGCATTGGTCCACTAACTCGTTTCTCGATCTTCCAAGAGCAGCCGCTTCCATAACGAATTCTGTTGTAAATATTTGTGCTTGCCGTTCAATCATTCCTGCTAACTCAAGAAGCTCGAAAAGATTGGTGTGCCGTAATTGTGTTTTATCATTTTCCACTATGTAGTAACTTGCGATAGCCGCAGCAATTTCCCTAAGACGCTCAGGTTCAGCCTGAACCTGTTTTAAAAGATGAACTCTAACATCATTGTGAGTAACATAAAATTCACCCTGTTTTTCTTGCACTAGCGGGCGAATTGCTCTCAACAGATTTACCCAGTCTGATGCAGGCAAATTATAATCATTAAAAATACCGTTTAATGCTTTCCCTGTAAGCCGCTCTCCATAAAGAGAAAGACATCCAGCTAATCGGTAACCAATGAAGGGAAATCGTGGTTCTATTTTCGCTAAAGCAGCCTGCCAGATTGTATCATAATAAGTCGTTATTCCATTACTTAAATTTCTCTCGTTCAGCCTAGCCTGAAGCTCCTCCACACTAGTACAATCTATTGCTTCATTTACAGCAAAAACAGCCGCTAATGTGTTCCATTCCGCAATATGATCAATAAGTCTGACTGCGGCATCGAATTCATCTTCAGATATTGCCGAGTTTATTTCTGTCAATAATACAGCAATATCTTGTCTAGTAATGCCTTCAATTTCAAACTTTGTGATTTTAGGATTATTGCTTCGCAGCCAGCTAGGATATTTAGGATAGGCCTCTGGTGGTTGCCCTACAATTAAAAACCGTATCCCATCCGGAATATCCTCCGGGGGAATAAGCGACGTAAGAAATGTATATTTATCAATACCAGCCCGTGCGGCATGATCAATACCATCAATTGCAATAATAGTCGGCCGTTGCCGCTCTCGGGCTAGAATAGTACATAATCTTATTACTTCTTCTCGCAATTGTTCAGAAGTTAAAAAGTCGTTACGAATTGGCACTTTATATTTTGCAAGACTACCTTTAAAGATTGTTCTTAATTGAGTAAGAAGATCTCCCCATAATACTTCTATCTTTGTCGTCTCCCCCACATCAATAGGCAAAATCTTTGTAGAGGGCGTAATTGGTTTATAAGCATGATAACGTAAATCTATAACAGGTTCACGTCGATTCGCTAATGCACTTACTACACTTGTTTTTCCAACTCCTGGCTTTCCTGTTAAAAAAATGATTGAGTTCGGGCCTTCAAGAAGTTCCTGTGAAAGTCGCGCTAAAAACTCTATCCGGCTTGGAAAAAATGGCGCAGGTGGTGGCAAGGTATGATCGCCAATTGAATGTTGTGCCGAAAGGCTTATCTTTTGGTATACCACTTCGGGAGTGACAGTTTCCTGCACTCCTCTTTTTGTAGTAGCCCATTCTCGCAAAGCAGTATCAAGATATGCTAAAATGCCCTGAGCTTGTCTCAGGTCTATTCCGAATGTTTCGCTAATTTTAGCCAGTAGTCTATCTGTAACTTCAGGTAAATCCGGTTGGCCCGTCTTAATTGATAATGATTTTAGAAACTCTAATTTTGTTTTATCGTCATCTAATGTTGACAGTTGTTCACACCATTCTCCCCAGGCGTGCTGCCAATCTGGAGGAAATGATATTAAACCTATTTCTTGCTTTTGCTCAATCTCTTGTTGTAGATGTTCCCAAAATGTAGATAAAGCTGGCCTTTTATGCTTTTCATCATCTTCAGATTTTACTGTTGATGACCGGGTGCCAGCCAGTCTATTGGTAAATAAGATGGGCTCACATTGTTGCCACTTTTCTTTTGCTTCTCTCCAAGCTGTTGCTAGACTTTTTAGTAACGGTTCTTTTTCGTCCGTTTTAGAAACAAGATCACCAAACGTAAGCGTGTCTCCAACACGTGAATGTTTAATTTGAATACATCTAGTAACACCATTTAAATAATTAATTACAACATCGTCCAGTCCTTGTACACTAGTTGACTGTAGGGTAACCGATTTTATTTTATTATCTGGATTTAACATGTCCATTATATATAATAGGCCAATCGACCATTCGTACCAATAAGGATCACCAATCCCGGCAGTTGGATTGCTCATATAAAATCCCCCTTATATTTCAATATAATGTAAGATTCGCCAAACCTTAATTAGCCTCCTTGTCATAATTATATGATACAAAAGATAATCGTTAGGTCTAAAGTATTCTATTGTCGAAACTCAATAAAAAAGCCGCCGGCATCACCGGCAGCCTCCCTGCAAGAACTGTACAACCGTCCCAAAAGCCATCAGCCCGCCGATCAGCACGACCAGCCAGAAGGCTGACAGCAGCAAGCTGTGGTCGGTGCAGTACCGGATGCTCGGACGGTCATCCCGGTCCAGCGCATTCCAGTAGCAAATCCACAGCGGCCTCCACCCGCCACCGTCTCACCAGATAGTCCCACATACCCCACACACCTCCCGTTCATCGTCAGCGGCTCCCCGCCGCCGTCACCTTCGAACAGGGCGCGGGCAGAAAACTTCTTATTATATATAAGACATTGTCGCGGCACACTGTGTCACCCGCAGGGGCATAGCAAAGCGGAGCAGGCCCGCCTTGACCGGTGTGATACAATAGCCAGACCGTCGGCGGGGTGGCAAATTGCCGCGCAGTTCGCGGCGCCCTTGCTGCCGCAGGCTATACGCCTTCCTATCCAGACAAACGATTATAAACAAAACAAGCTTATGATGTGCAACCAAACAGTTTTGTGGCGGCACATCTAAGCTTATTTACAACAGTTAAAGCCCTAAAATACCTTAATGGAGATATCCCAGGGCTTTCTTTCATCTCAAATTTTATTGAAAACACATGTCCAATGTCACGGTTACCGCGTAATCTCAATCGGTACTCTGGTCCTTATTATATTAATGATCGGTGTATACAAGTCCACAGTTTCTGCCTCGGTACTTAAAGAGACAATTAATGAATACCGAATCTCTTTATTCCACCGCCCAAGTCCATGTCGCTCTCGCCACCAACCAATAGCGGGATAAATTCCAATCAAATTGCTCGTTGCCAAATCGGCTGCAGTACCTTCCCAAATGTCCGAATGCACGGAGCCACGGTGTCTGGTATTTTTACCAATGAGCCAGCGGTCGCTGCCACTATCATTATCGAACTCACTCTCATCACGGGCTGCAGCACAGTTCTGAATACAGAATAAACTGGCCCCAATAAGTTGTTTATTCATTCACAAGCTGAGACAAAATTCCTAGATACCGCCTTGCAACGAGGGCGGCCTTTTTAAGCATACATTTGCACGAGGACTTCTTTAATCTCATTAACAGTTAACCCGGCATCCAGCCCTTCGTTCAGGGCAGTTTTGAATTGCGCTAAATCCCCTTTGGCCGTAAAAGCGCTGGGTGGCCGCTGTCTGCAGCCGCGACCCTGTGACGGGTAAATCCATCCGCCACTATCGCTATGGCAAAAACAAACGGGAAGCGCTGCAGAAAAAAATGGAGCTGCTCGTCAAGAGCGAACAGTCTCCCGTCACCCAAGGCCTGACTGCCGCTCGCAGCTAGGCTGTGCCTGTAATTCGTTGCAAACCGCATGCGGTGGCAACGGGTTATACAACAACAGCGCACAGCCGCCC
>JAEWGR010000003.1 GCA_023388195.1 Bacillota bacterium | reverse complement strand
AGTATAAACAGGCCATCCACAAAGAAAAGCCAGGGAAGATAGTTGACTCATGGATGCGTGATAATAATCTGGCAGGCATAAAAAGTATGGAACTGCTGCTGCATACTGCAGTTAGCTATCACGATATGCCGTCCTTTATCGGCAATGTTGTTTTAGGGCGGGAAAGCGATATTGTCCGCAGCGGCGGCAGAGTTTATTCGACAGACGCGGTTTCGTTAATGACCATGCATGCCGCCAAAGGGCTTGAATTTCCGGTGACATTTATTGGCGGTGTAAATGAGGGCCTGATCCCTTTGAGAAACAGCGCCTTTACGTTTGATGTCGAGGAAGAGCGGCGGTTGTTTTACGTCGGGGTGACAAGGGCCAGGGATGAGCTCATCTTGCTGACGTCCCGTGTACAGTCAGCCTTTGTTGCTGGCTTGCCTGCCGGGCTGCTGAACGTAGAAGCGGCCTTGCAGCCAAGACTGGTATCCAACTACACCCAGGCCGGCTTGTTTGATTAAGATTCTGATGTTGCTCATCAGCCTCTGGGGCAGTTGTTGGTGATCAGGCATGTTCAGTCTTTGGCCAGAGGCAGAAAAGTTTTTGACATAATTTAATTTAGATGCTAAACTAAAAACATGAATAAGAAAACTAGCGATCAGGCCCACCGGAGTAGTAACCTGAATCTTAGCCTTGGCCGGCTGATTATGCAGCTCAGGCGCCTTGAGCGTACTCCCCGCAGTTTTGGAGCCGCTGGCGCCTTAACCCCTGGTGAAATTCATACTATTGATGCCATCGGCTGCCAAGACGGTATGTTTATGAGTGAATTAGCGGTTCGTCTGGGTGTGACTAAGGGCGCCGCCACCCAGATTGCAAGCCGCCTGGAGTGTAAGGGGTTAATCTGCCGCCGATCCGACCCGGAGGATGCCCGGGCGATCATCATCTCGTTAACAGAACTGGGGATAATCGCTTATCAGGCTCATGAGCAGCTACACCAGGATTTCTGTCACAAACTCCGGTCCCGGCTGACCTCTCAGGAAATCAAAGTATTTGTCAGCTGTATTGAGGAATTGTGTGATGTTTTAGAGGAATAATTTTTTAAGTAATTAGTTTAGTATATAAACTATATTGGAAAAGAGGGCTACAAAATGCAGGTGAAAGCGACAGTATTATGTGAAAACACGGTGTTCAGCAACATCGGGGCGATTGCCGAGCATGGCTGGTCCGTTTTTCTGGAGACCGGCCAGGGTAATTTTCTGTTTGATACCGGGCAAGGGAAGGCACTGGTAAACAATGCAAAATACTTTAATAAGGATCTTGCCGCAATTGACGGTATTATATTAAGCCATAACCATGTTGATCACACCGGGGGGTTAATGGAGGCTGTTGCCATCGCAGCTAAAAAACCAGTACCCGTATATGCCCATCCTAATTTGTTCGCCCCGGCCTATCTTATTCGCGGTGGTTCCAGCAAATATATCGGCGTTCCGTTTTCCCGGAGTGAACTGGAAAGCCATGGCGCCTGCTTTTCGTTTAATACCGGGTTTGCAGAAATTGCTCCCCATATTTATGTAACAGGTGAAGTTCCCCGCTTAACAGACTTTGAGCAAGGCGACGACGATATCGTTGTCAAGACAGCAGCCGGCTATGATAAAGACCCGGTCACCGATGATCAGTCCATCGTTATTAAGACTAACCAAGGCTTATTTATCATTCTGGGCTGTTCTCACGCCGGTATTATAAATATCCTTGCCTATGCCTGCCAAAAAACCGGCGAAGACCGGATACACACGGTTATCGGCGGTACTCACCTCTGGTCTGTGAGTGAAAACCAGAAAGCAAGAACGGTTCAAACTCTGCAGCAGATGGGAATTGAACGCCTGGGCGTTTCGCACTGTACTGGCTTCGAAGTCAGTATGCGGCTGCTCGGGGCTTTCGGGCCAAGGTTTTTTTTCTGTAATGTGGGTACGGTGACCGAGGGGTAGACTTTTACAGGTAATCAAATCAGTTAGCAATAGACTTAGCATAGCTCATTATGCCTATCCTGCCGCTTCAGCCTTTAGGGCTGAAGCGGTTTTTTCATTTACAGAGATTTCTGCGTAGCGGTGATACCTCCTGCTTTAGAGCCCAGTAATCGCCTGTGGCAGTAATCAAGTGTTTTTATTACTTACCGGCATTTCCGACAGAAATTTCAATATGGCGTCAAAATCCCTTTCGCCAACCATCTGAATATTCGTTTTGCCGTCGTTAATACACCATTCAATATATAAGCCGAATTTATACCGGATGATAATATCGGCTAATTGTTCGGCCGGAAAATCCTTTCTGATGTCACCGGTTGCCTGGCCCTCTGCGATTATTTCCAGCAGGATTGATTTCTGAACTGTGCTGTCACCCAGGAAATGCTGATATTGGGAATCGATCTGGACTTTAAAGGAGCTTTTCATTTCTTCCAGCGAAGTGGTGCCGGGATAATTAATAAATCTGTTTATTATTTTTCTTAACTTCTCTACGGGCGGATCGTTCAGTATGGTTTGATAATAATTCAATAGCGTTTCTGCTGCTACTTTGTATTTCAGGATTAAAATATCTGATTTGGATTTAAAATGATGGTAAAATGCACCTTTGGTTAATCCCATCTGCTGGCAAATTTCATTGATAGAAACGTTATCATATCCTTTTTTTTCAAAAAGCAGTAATGCGGTAGTAAAAATTTTATGTTTTTTCTCCATAGATTTTATAGTGCTGTTCATAGTGACGCTCCTTTGTATATACAATGTCATTTTCCTTATTTTAGCATAAAGGCGTAAAAAGGAAATACAAAAACTTATTTAACCGAAATTGATGGAAAAAACAAATAATTTTTATAAAAAGAATAATCGCAATATATTGACTACCATACCGCGGTATGGTAGTATTTAGATACCGCGGTATGTTTCTTGAACTACTTTGTTTTACGTTGAATTTACTTGCTGAGTGAGCTGGGTTGTCCTGTTCTGCCGACAACAGGGAAGGAGGCGGCTGGTTGTATTTGCTCATGTAAGGACAGGCGGGGCGGACTTGGGGAAAGGGGGGGAGAGCTCTTTACAATCGTAGGAGTACAAAGAAAATATATCAGGAGGTAAGTATGAAAAAGACGCTTATTATAGTTCTGATATCTATTTTTGCATTGGGTTGCTCCGGAGTGGCGCTCGCTGCCGAGACGTTTGCCGATGTGCCGGCCAGGCACTGGGCTTATGATGCGGTGAGCAAGTTGTCGCAGGCAGGGTTTGTGGACGGCTATGGTGACAACACCTACCGGGGTGACAAGGTTATTTCCCGGTATGAAATGGCTATTATTGTAGCCAGAATTATGACCAAGGCCGATAAAGCCGATGCGGATCAAAAAGCTCTGATCGCAAAGCTGGCTAAAGAGTTTGCCGGTGAATTAGAAGGCCTGAATGTCCGCATGAAGGCTGTGGAAAAAAAGACTAATAGCTGGATTGGCGGCGAAACCCGTGTTACCTACCGTGCTGATAACCCTGGGCAACCAGGCTATCACCGGCTGAAGGCTGCTGATCAGTTTGACTGGCGTCAGCGCATTAATTTCAACGGCTCGATCGGTGCGGGCGTCAACTGGAAGGCCCGCCTGGCTACGTCGCCGACCAAATTTGGCAACTCGGAGTATGCCAATGGTTCGGATATGTTCCTGGATATTGCCAATATTACGTTTCAGAACGGCCTGTTAGGCCTCGATAGTGTCCGGATCGGCCGCTCGCCGCTGGATGCCTTTGGCAATGGCCTGTTCGGCAAGCCGATGGGGGCCGATAATCTCAAAATAGTAAAAAAATTAGGCAAAAGTACGGATTTTACCGGTTTTGTCGGTAATATCAAATACCCCGGTTCGCCAGCGACCCTGTCCAAGGCGATGTCAGATCCCAATACGGTGACGTCGGGACAACTGGCCTTTAAGCTGGATAAGGCCTGGACCCTGAAGACCGCTTACTGGTGGTCGGATATTTATACTGATCAGGCGGCTATGAATATTAAAGCCGGTTCTTTTACTCAGTCAAAGGGCTGGGATGCTGCCGTGGTCGGCAAAATAGGGAAGCTGAATGTGCTGGGTGAATACATAGCCTCCAGTCTGACTAATCCTACCGGCGTGGTGCCGCACAACCCCAAAGGCTGGGCTGTGCAAATCGGCAACGGCCTTCCCTGGGGCGCGTTTTATCCTATCCTGAACATGGTTGACTACAGGAAGCCCGGCACAGATGCCTGGATGGTTTCCTATCGCAGTGTCGATGCTGGGACGCTGCCGACAAATGCGGGCGGATTTGACACCACCTGTACCTCCTATACGAAAAATACGACCGACAGCGGCTGGAGTGATTATAATCCCTATACGAAGGGCACTGACAATGTTAATGTTCTGTATCTGGCCTATCAGAAAGTTCTTGCCAGGAATGTGATTATGAGTGTTGATTATCAGAACTTTAAGATTAAGGACCTGTCGCTGACCAGTGGTTTGAATGGTGCCAAACTGGATCAGACTTATGCTCTGAAGTTTGAGTATTTTTATTAAAAATAATACCTCGGTATCGAAAAAATAGATACTATAGTATCGGACAGAACAGTTTATCTACCGCAGCTAGGGGAAGCAGCAGTGCGGGCGGACAAAACCCTATTTTATGAAGAGGAGATGTTTTTATGCAAAAAGTAATTTTAGAGCCGGCGCAGAATTTGCCAGTAGTTGAAGAAGCGGACGTAATCGTAGTTGGCGGCGGGCCTGCAGGGATAGCGGCAGCGGTTACGGCAAGAAGAAGCGGAGCAGAAAAAGTTGTATTGGTGGAGCGCTACGGTCACCTTGGCGGCATGGCCACCGGCGGCATCGTGGTTTTGATTCCTCATCTGAGCACAGGCTCGCAGATTGAACAGGCCGGTATGAATGTTGAGTGGCTGGAGCGACTGGCCCAAAAGCCCGGCGGCGTTATTTGCACAAGCAAGGAAGAGGTTGGCAGCAGTAAGCCGGAATTAATCGACCTGTGGAAAAAATACTTTTCCTTTGTCTGGGCGGACGTGATTTGCTACGGGGCTTATGTTGACCCGGAGATGCTTAAAATTGTGCTCAATGAAATGGTTGAAGAAGCCGGAGTGGATACGTATCTGCACAGCTGGGGCTGCAGGGCGCTAATGAAAGAAGATGAAATAACAGGGGTAGTTTTTGAAAGCAAAGAGGGCAGGAAAGCTATTTTAGGGAAATTAATTATTGATTGCACCGGTGACGGCGATATCTTTGCCTCGGCCGGGGCGGCCTTCGATCTGGACCCGAACAAGGACATTAGAAATTGCATGATGGCTCTTGTTTACAGAATAGGCAATGTCGACTTCCAGGCTTTTGCGGAATATAAAGCAGCCAAGCCGGATGATTGGACGAAAAAAATCCAAAAAATTCACGAAATAGCTGGTTTCCGCAGCTTGCCGTTCCCCACCCCGCGAAATGATGTTATGTGGGTCAATAACTGGATACCAGGCAAGGATTGCCTGAAGGTAAAGGATTTGACTGCTGTCGAGTTTGACGTTAGGAGAACAGCTCTTGCGGTAATTGACTATTTGAAAAAAGAAGTGCCAGGCTTCCATGCCGGCAGTTTCCTGCACGATACGGCACCCCAGGTCGGAACGAGGGGCAGCAGGCGGATAAAAGGTGAATACAAGGTGGTTTATGACGACATCAAACAAATGCGGAAGCATGATGACGTGATTTCCGTAGTACCGGCCATCGATCTGTCTGTGTCCAAATCCGCTACGCACATACCTTATCGGTCACTGGTGCCTGAAAAAGTTAATAATCTGCTGGTTGCAGGCAGATGCTTCTCTTCCGATGTGGAAGCAAATAACTGGACCAACCTTATCCCTCACTGCATCACAACCGGTCAGGCCGCCGGTGCCGCCGCCGCGCTTGCCCTGGGCGCCGGTGTGCAGCCAAGAAATGTTGATATTAAGGCGCTGCAGAGAACCCTGAGAAGCCAGGGGGTATATCTGCCATAAGGCTGGGTCTATGACTGGCTTGGTTAAGATTGATATGACTGCTATTGAAACTGTTGTAGGGTCAAGGCGTCATTATTACGCACAAGGAGGGTGAAACATGAATTCCAGTCCAGAGAACCCTTTGCAGCAAGCCGGAGCTGTCCGGCGCAATCCGTGGGAGAGTCTGAGCGATGGCAAGGCAATATTCGCTTTTGTATGTGTATTGCTGAGTTATTCTATCTACTATGTTGACCGGGCTTTGGTTACGAATATTATGCCCCGTATTGCCGGACAGCTTGATGGTATGCAGTTGTATTCCTGGGTTTTCACAATCAACATGTTGATTGCGACATGCATGGCACCGATTTGGGGTAAGTTGTCTGATACCTATGGTCGTAGAAATATATTTATGATAATGCTGGGGTCCATCATGACAGGTCTTGTCATCTGTTCGTTCAGCACCAATTTCCTTATGCTCATTGTGGCCCGAGGCATTGTCGGCTTCGGGGCCGGCGGCATCCAGGCAGTTACCTTCGCGCTTATAGCCGACTTATTTGCACCGGCGGACAGAGGCAAATACAGCGGCTGGACAACGGTGATGGTGGGGTTAGCCGGCAGCCTGATCCCTGTTGCAGCCGGCTGGGTCACAGATACGTTTAGCTGGCGGGCAGCCTTTCTTATGCCGGTGCCGTTGGCTATCATCGCGCTGATCCTCGATTATTTTATTGTACCCAATGTACGCAGCCAGACTAAACCCAAGATCGATTATCTGGGTTCCCTGCTGCTGGCTATGGCGACGGTGCCCCTCCTGCTGGCCTTCTCCTGGGCCGGATCGCTGTACCGGTGGGGTACGCCTGTAAATATAGGCTTAATCGCCTTTGCTTTGATCATGTTTGTGGTTTTCTACAAGCATGAGAGCCGGACGCCTCATGCCCTCATTTCGCCGGCCTTGTTAAAAAACAGGCCTTTCGTCACAGCCGCCATGGTGTCTGTCGGTATGGCCTTTTCGCTCCTGGGAGTCATGATTTATGTACCGCTATTCAACCAGGGGGTGCTGGGTCTTAGCACAACCGTACACGGAGCGGTCATGGCACCGAGAGAGCTTTGCGGAATCGCAGCCGGTCTCATTGCCGGCTGGATGATGAGCAAAACCAGGCGCTACAAGTGGCTGCTTATCCTCGGACCCTCGTCCAGTGTGATTGTACTGGTACTGCTCAGCTTTGTGGAGCCAGGTGTCAGTATCCTGTATCTTACTGTATTGCTGGCTGCACAAATGGCTTTTGGCGGCTTCATGCCGGCAGTCAATCCGATTGCCGCTCTTAATGGTCTCAAGCCTGAGGAGTCGGGGCAGGCTGCGGGAACCCTATATTATTTTTCCGCATTAGGTCTTGCACTGGCACCTTCGCTGCTTGGCTCGGTGCTGAACGCCGGCTTTAGCTCGGCTCTGCAGACTAAGCTTACGCCGGAACTGGTTTCCTCTTTGACCGCGGCGCAGAATGCGGCTATCCACAACCCGCGGATTTTATTAAATCCGGCGGCAATGCAGAGTCTGGAAAGCTCTTTCGCCTCCCAGGGCCCTGGCGGGGCGGAGCTGTTCCGGCAGGCTGTCGACATTGTCAGAGCCAGTATGCACCAGGGGATTCAGGAACTCTTTATTGTGGCGGCGGCCATTACCTTTATATCAGTCATTTGCGCTATCAGCCTGAAGGAGCTGCCTATGGCGGAAAAGGGCGCGAGACGCGGCCACTAATCAGGCTCATACCTCTAGTAGCATAACGAGAGGACAGCTGATATTGACCTCTCGTCTTTCAGCAGCCTGTTTTTCCGGCTCCCCCCGCTTGCCCCGGGACGGGAGAGGGGGGCCGGATTTAGCAGGCCTGTAAGTAAGGATAATTTGGGAGGAAACACATGGAAAAATTAGAAGCGGTGGCGGCTGCGGCTGAGGCCTTTTGTAAGGTGAACGCCTATGACTGTCATGCGATGGTGACAGATGCTGCAAGCCGGATAATTCAATTTTTTCCTGCCCGTACCTACCGTGTGGATATGAAGGTTGGCACAGTGCTTACCGGCGGTGTGGTAGCAGAATGCCTTGCCAGTAAAAAAAGAGTAGCGCGTGTACTCCCGTCAAAGGTCTTCGGCGTGAAGCTAAAGGTAATTGTCGATCCGGTGTTTGAGGATGACGGGACTTTGTCCGGGACTGTGAGCCTGGGCACCTCCATGAGTATGCAGGATTCGCTGCATAATGTTGCCCAGTCAATCGCCGCGACCGCCCAGCAGATGCTGGCTACTGCCGAAGAGTTGGCCGCGAGCGCGGAGCGCCTTGCTGTGGAGCTAAACAAGGTAAAAGGCGGCGGGGAGACTGTTTTGGCGGAAATACACAGAACAGACGGGATATTGAAATTCGTTAGTGAAGTGGCGGAAAACTCCAATTTACTGGGACTGAACGCCGCCATCGAGGCCGCCAGGGCGGGCTTGCAT
>JAEWGR010000177.1 GCA_023388195.1 Bacillota bacterium | reverse complement strand
TCATTTTTAGAGGAAAATTATGTTTCTGGGCGAATAACCTAATAAGATGGAGGTTTGCCATGTCAATAGCGAAAAATATTGAAGAAATCCAAAAAAAAATAGATATAAGCAAGGTAAAGCTGGTGGCTGTTACTAAAAACCACGGCGTATCAGCCATGTTGGAAGCGTTAGCTGCAGGGATAACGGCGGTGGGGGAAAACCGGGTTCAGGAAATGCTGTCCAAACACCCTGCCATACAGGCCGCAGGCCGGTCGCCGGAATGGCATCTTATCGGCCATTTACAGACAAACAAAGTGCGGCAGGCAGTGCCACTGGCAGATCTGATTCATTCTGTTGACAGTGAACGGCTGGCCCGCGAGATTGACAATGCAGCCGGCAAACTTGGTAAACGGCAGGATGTGCTGCTGCAGGTAAATATCGCTGATGAGGACAGTAAGTTCGGTGTTGAAGCCGGACAAGCCCTGCCGCTGGCTAGATTGATCAGCCAGCTTGAACATGTGCGGCTTTGCGGTCTGATGACAATTGCGCCGTTCAGCGAAACTCCCGAAACAATACGTCCGGTATTTAAAGAGACCTATCAGCTATACAGTGAATTAAAAGGCTTATCATTAGCCAATACTGAGTTTAAATGGCTATCAATGGGAATGACGAACGATTACCCGGTGGCCATCGAAGAGGGAGCAAACTTAGTGCGTATCGGTACTGGAATATTTGGTTCACGCCAATATTAGGGAGGAGAGAAAAGTTATGAAGTTTATGGAGAAAGTATGGGGCAGCCTTGGTCTGTTTGAACCGGCAGACCAGGAGGAAGACCGTCCAAGACCGGAAGAACCCGAGGCAAAAATAAAACAAAAGAGCAATAATGTCGTATCCCTGCCGATGGCCCCAGGCAGTCAGCAACAGGGCAAACAAGTCAAGGTTATGGTTGTTGAGCCATTTTCCTTTGATGATGCCCAGCATGTATCGGACTATTTAAAAAGCCGGAAGCCGGTGGTAGTCAACCTTGAAAATACCGATCCGGATATTGCTAAGCGTATGATTGACTTTATTAGCGGCACAACCTATGCCCTAAACGGCCAAATTCAAAAAGTTGGCAATCATATCTTTTTATGTGCTCCGAATAATGTGGATGTTGCTTACAGCCCGCGGGACGAAGGCGGCGACAAGACACTGCTGCCCTGGGCCAATAAATAGTTTAACATACCAGACGGAGGATTTATGCTGACAAATAAACAAATAGGCTTTATCGGCGGCGGGGCTATGGCCGAAGCGCTGATACGCGGCATTTTACATGCCGGGTTAGTAATGCCGTCACAAATTGCAGTAAGCGATGTTTCAACTGAACGTCTGGACTACCTGCGCGGCGCTTTTACAATAGCAACAACACCTGACAGTCAGGAGATAGCCCGGCAGTCAGATATCCTGTTCTTAACAGTAAAACCCCAGGTAATCAATGGAGTGATTGATAACATTGCGCCGGTTGTGGCCAAAACAACTGTGGTTGTTTCTGTCGCTGCCGGGGTAACCATTGCTGCCTTTCAGGGCAAAATGCCAGGCGTACCTATTATCAGGGTGATGCCCAACACACCGGTTGCGGTTGGTGAAGGGATGTCAGCCATGGCGCTGGGGAAATATGCCACTACTGCCGTAAGTGAGCCGGTAGCGGAAGTCTTCGCCTCTGTCGGCAAAGTAGTTACCGTTAGCGAAGATACGATGGATGCGGTAACCGGTCTTTCCGGCAGCGGTCCGGCTTATGCTTTTGTCCTGATTGATGCGCTTACCGATGCCGGGGTACGGGTTGGGTTCTCCCGCCAGACAGCCGTCCTGTTAGCTGCCCAGACACTGATGGGCGCAGCTAAAATGGTACTGGAAACAGGTGAGCACCCGGCAAAATTGCGGGATATGGTTACATCACCTGGCGGTACAGCTATTACCGGTGTGCATGTACTGGAGCAAAATGGCATCAGGGCCGCACTTATCGATGCGGTTGTGGCCGCTACCAATCGTTCCCGCGAAATGGGGCGACGCTAGTGAGTGAACGGGATAAAATCTTACGGTATTACCGGGCATCAGGTGATGCTGATTTGGCAGCCAAACTGCTGGACTTGGCAGAGGTAACCCTTAAAAACCGCAAATATAAGATCAGTGAGTTTCTGGACCCCTATGGTCAAAGTATTGCCGAAACCATATCTGCCCACTACAACCGGCTGACACTTGAGACTAATGGCGGTTATTCAGGTGCCGAGCGTATGAAGGCAGCTTTTGTTGATACTGAATTTTTGGATTATGCCGGTGCCCTGGATTATTCTATTGCTTCTCTGTCAGTGCAATGGGACAATCGCTATTGCCGCTTATCGCACCGTGATGTGTTGGGTGCGCTTATGGGCCTTGGCATTAAGCGGGAAATGCTGGGTGATATTATTATGGGCGGCGATCATTGCTATATTATGGCGGATGCGAATATGGCCGCCTATATTGCCCAGAATCTTACCGAGGTAGGCCAGGCTGCCGTATCTGTTACCCAGGCCTCACTGGCTGATATACCTGCTAAAGAAGAAAAAGTCAAGGACATACGCTCGACAGTCGCATCCTTGCGCTTAGATGCGGTCGCTGCATCCGGTTTTGGAACTTCCCGCACCCGTATGGCCGAGGATATTGCCGCTGCCAAAGTAAAAATAAACTGGCAGGAAGCCAAAAGTCCCGCCCAGGCTGTAAAAGTGGGCGATGTTATTTCGATGCGTGGCCGCGGCCGGGTTGAGGTTCTGGAAGTTCCGGGCCAAACGAAAAAGGGCAGATATAGTGTTTTACTCAGAAGATTTATGTAATTAGAATAGGGGTGGGGAGTTATGCTTACACCGTTAGATATCCATAGCAAAGAGTTCAAACGCAGCTTTCGCGGGTATAATGAAGAAGAAGTGGACGAATTTCTCGACAGGGTTATTAAGGATTATGAAACTCTGTATCGTGAAAACATTGATTTAAAAGAAACAATTGAACGCCTCAACAGCAAACTCGAACACTATCAGCATATGGAAACTACGCTCCATAGTACACTGGTTATTGCTCAGGAAACCGCTGAAGAAGTAAAACTCAATGCAAAAAAAGAAACCGAACTGATGATTAAAGAGGCTGAGATACGTGCGCAAAGGCTGGTTGACGAGGGAATGTCCAAAGTTCGCAAGATGACCGGCGAGTATGAAGAGGTAAGAAAACAGTCCCAGGTTTTCCGCACCCGGCTGCGTACCCTGTTGCAAGCCCAGATGGAAATGCTTAACAATGCGGAAGAAGATGAAAACTAACTTTGTCTGATCAGCTTGATATTAAAGAACTTCCAGATGGTATCGCGTTCAAAGTACGGGTTCAGCCGCGTTCCAGTAAAAACGCTGTCAGCGGTATCCTTGGCGACAGTATAAAAATCAACCTGACCTCGCCACCGGTTGACGGCGAGGCCAATGCTGCCTGCATTGCCTTTGTTGCCGGTTTGCTCAAAGTAGCCCGTACTGCTGTCACCATTACCAGCGGCCAGAAAAACAGAACCAAGATCGTCAAGGTTACAGGCATTAATAAGAATATTTTCTTCAGTATAATCGCTGCCTATATTTGACTTTATCCACCAATCATGTATAATATATGGGTACATGATAATATTTTTATCAGTAATGACGGAGACGCGCCTTGACGGTGGTATACAGCGAACCAGGATACGGTGTAAGCCTGGTAACCAAAGCCTGGCCTGACATCGCTCCCGAACTGCGGACTGAACTTAAAGTAAGCTCCGCCGCCTGACGTCCGTTACAGCGTTATAAAGCGGCTGTTTAGCCAATAGGGTGGTACCACGGGAACTTAACTCTCGTCCCTTTCAGGGATGAGAGTTTTTTATTTTTATGGAGGTGCTGATTTTGGATTATAGCAAAACACTTAACCTGCCGCAGACAGACTTCCCCATGCGCGCTAATCTGCCTGAACGGGAACCTAAAATGCTGGAATACTGGCGTGAACAAGAAATTTACGAAAAAAAGCTCACAAAAAGCGAGGGCAAAACCAAATTTGTCCTGCATGACGGGCCGCCCTATGCTAACGGCAATATTCATATAGGTACGGCACTAAACAAAATTCTCAAGGATATTATTGTCAAATATAAATCATTACAGGGCTTTGATGCGCCCTATGTCCCCGGCTGGGATACCCATGGCCTGCCTATTGAACATGCAGCCATCAAGATTCTCGGCTTAAACCGCCATGAACTAAATCCGCTTGATCTTCGCCGTGAGTGCAAACAGTATGCCCTTAAATGCCTGGACCTGCAGCGCGAGGACTTTAAACGCCTGGGCGTTGCCGGCGACTGGGAAAATCCTTATGTAACACTGTATCCTGAATATGAAGCCAAGCAGATTGAAGTATTCGGGGCAATGGCCAAAAAAGGCTATATTTATAAAGGCCTTAAATCTGTCTACTGGTGCACATCCTGTGAAACAGCACTGGCTGAAGCCGAGATTGAGTATGCCGAGAAAAAGTCGCACTCTATTTATGTTAAATTTCCGCTTATTGATGATAAAGGCAATCTGCCGGCCGGTGTTGACGCCACTAACGTATATGCCGTTATCTGGACAACAACGCCCTGGACAATGCCGGCTAATGTTGCTATCTGTGTTCATCCTGATATTGAATACGCCTGGGTGGAGATTAAGGACGAAATATACCTGTTAGCCAGTGAATTGGTGGAAAGCGTGGTTAAAGCCAATAACCTGGGTGAGTATACGATCCTCTCAACAATGAAAGGCGCCGCCATTGAAGGCATGGTTTTCAGCCATCCATTTTTTGACCGGGAATCGCCTGTTATCCTTGGCGATCATGTCACGCTTGAAGCCGGTACCGGCTGTGTCCATACGGCTCCCGGCCATGGCCAGGAGGACTTTGAAGTAGGCATGAAATATGGTCTGCCGGTTATCAACCCGGTTGACCCGGCCGGTAAATTCACTGCCGAAGCCGGTAAGTTTGAAGGGTTGACGGTGGCGGATGCTAATGTTCCTGTCATAAAAGAGTTAGCCGCTCTCGGTCTGCTGTTGGGCAAAAGCTCGATAAAGCACCAATACGCGCACTGCTGGCGCTGCAAAAACCCCATCATTTACCGGGCAACTGAACAATGGTTTGCTTCGGTCGACGGTTTCCGGACCGAAGCCCTGGCGGCGATTGCCAATGATGTTAAATGGATTCCGGCCTGGGGTGAAGACCGCATTCATAATATGGTGGCAGACCGCCAGGACTGGTGTATTTCACGGCAGCGGGTATGGGGCCTGCCGATTCCGATTTTCTACTGCACTAAGTGCAATGAGCATATAATTAATGACGAAACAATTAATGCGGTCAAAGAAGTATTCCGGCACGAAGGCTCTGATGCCTGGTGGTCCAGGAAACCGGAAGAAATATTACCCCCGGGCTATGCCTGCCCCCACTGCGGCCATAACGAATTCCGCAAAGAGACGGATATCATGGACGTCTGGTTTGACAGTGGTTCGAGTCATGCCGCAGTCCTCGAACAGCGCCAGGAACTTAAGTGGCCGGCCGACCTTTACCTTGAAGGCAGCGACCAGCATCGCGGCTGGTTTCAGTCATCTCTCTTAACCTCAGTGGCTACCAGGGGGACTGCACCCTATAAGGCAGTTTTGACCCATGGCTTTGTTGTTGACGGCGACGGCCGGAAAATGTCCAAGTCGATTGGCAATACCATTTATCCGCAGGAGGTTATCAAGCAGTATGGCGCTGATATTCTCCGCTTGTGGGTGGCCTCAGCGGATTATAAGGCGGATATCCGCATCTCCAATGATATTCTCAAGCAAATGGCTGAAGTATACCGGAAAATCCGTAATACGTTCCGCTATATCTTAGGCAGCCTCCATGATTTCAATCCCAATACGGATAAGGTTGCCTATAATCAGTTACTCGAAATTGACCGTTGGGCGCTTATGCGGCTGGAGCAAGTCCGGGCCAAGGTTACCCAGGCTTATGAAGACTATGAGTTTCATCTCTTGTACCATACCGTCCACAACTTCTGCGCGGTGGATTTAAGCGCTTTTTACCTCGACATCCTGAAAGACCGTGTTTACACTGCCTTGCCGGATTCGGTTGAACGCCGGGCCGCTCAGACCGCCATGTATGAAGTTCTTAATACCCTGGTTGCCGTTGTTGCCCCGGTACTGACCTTTACTTCCGAAGAGGTCTGGCAGTATATGCCGCAAGAAGCAGGACGGCCGGAAAGCGTACAATTAGCCAGCTGGCCGGTGGCTCAGCCGGAATATCTCAATCCGGCGCTGGAAGCAAAATGGGATAAAATCCTCGCCTTGCGCGGTGAAATCACGAAAGCCCTGGAAACAGCCCGCCGCAACAAAGTGATCGGTCACTCCTTAGATGCCGCCGTCACCCTTTATGCTGCCGGTGACGAACTCACTGCCCTTACCGCGATTGAAGGTGATTTAGCCACACTGCTCATTGTTTCTGATGTCACTTTATTAAATACATTTGCCCAAGCCCCGGATGAAGCCTATCGGGCCGCAGATCTGCAACTGGCTGTTTCAGTTGTACCGGCACAGGGCCTCAAATGTGAACGCTGCTGGATTTATAGCTCAACAGTGAACCAGGACACAGAGCATCCTTCACTCTGTGACCGGTGCGCTACTGTCGTAAAAAATATGTAAGCATGATTGAACCGGGAGACTCTTCCCGGTTTATTTTTTTTCATTAGGGAATAATAACATACGTGGAGGACTGTTTGCATGGACAATAAAAATCGGGTAAATACTAATTATACTGACGAAAAGCAGCCTGAATTTGTAGCCAAACAGTTGGAACGGCTTGTCAACCGTCTTGAAGCTATGCGCTTTGCTGATTACATGGAAATGCTGGAACGTCCGGCCAGACTGATCTTTACAAATTTTGTCGCCGGTATTGCCCGCGGTTTAGGGATCGCAATTGGCGCCAGCCTGATATTTGCTCTGCTGCTCGCTTTTCTCAAACAGTTAATCCTGCTCAACATTCCCGGTATCGGGGGCTTTATTGCCGATATTGTCCGGTTTGTCGAGACCAAAAACGGCACATTTTAAGTAGAATGCTAAGGAGGCTGAACCATGACCAAAGATGTCTTTGACTGTATGCGTGAAAGCCACAGTGTCCGTAATTTTAAATCTGAACAAATTCCTGAACCGACCTTAACAAGAATCTTAGAGGCTGGCAATATGGCCCCAAGCGCCGGAAACCTGCAGCCCTGGTATTTTTATGTCGTTCAAGACCTGTCGGTAAAAGAGAAACTGGCCAATGTCGCCTATGATCAGGAGCAAATCAGCGATGCCCCCACCGTTGTCGTTGTTTTGGCTGACCCGGCCCGCTCCAATGAGCGGTATGGTGAACGGGGCGCCCAGTTATACTGTCTGCAGGACACGGCAGCAGCAACGCAAAATATTCTTTTAGCCGCTGAAGGCTTGGGCATTGCCGCCTGCTGGGTCGGTGCCTTTGACGAAAAGAAGGTCGCCGAGATCATAACAGCCCCGCCCCGGCTGCGGGCTGTCGCCATGATTTGCCTTGGATACAGCGATGAGCAGCCTAAACAATTCAAAGAGCGGCTGCGGCTGGCAGAAGTCTCTAAATTTATTCACTAGAAAGGGGGATTACGTTTGCACCCCGGACAATTAGCAAAATTCAAAACCCGGCTGACAGCAAAAAAAGCGGAACTGGCCCATATACTGCAGCGCCTGGAAACGACCGGGCTAAATTCGGCCTTGTCCGGTACAACAGGAGAATTGTCAACCTATGATAATCATCCGGCCGACCTGGGCAGCGAAACCTTTGAGCGCAGCAAGGATCTCGGCCTCCACGACAATGAACAGGTACTTTTAAGCAATGTAGAACGGGCTTTGGAGAAAATTCACCATGGTACCTATGGCCGCTGTGACCATTGTGGTGCGGAGATAACGCCCGGGCGGCTGGAGGCACTGCCCTGGGCCACCCAGTGTATACGCTGCCAGGAGAACCTCGACAAAACGTCTACTGCTGGACGGCCACTGGAAGAAGAGGTACTTGCACCACCTTTTCACCGTAGTTTTCTGGACGCTGATAAATTCGAATCAGTCGGTTACGATGGCGAAGATGCCTTACAGGATGTGACCCGGTACGGGAGCTCAGACACACCGCAGGATATTCCGGGCTCCTATAATTACAAAGCCCTGTTCCTCAACAGCAATGAGCATCAGGGCATTGTCGAACCTGCCGATGCTATCCCCAGCGAACCGCAGCAGGCCCGCAAACGTCAAAGATCAGAAACCGGTCGCTAAATTGCCGGTTTCTTTTTATGTTACCGGCAAGTCCGGCTCTGCGCTGCAGCGTCTAAACAGCAACAGGTAATATTCCCAATGCAGGATTTTGTCTGTTTTTTGTTTAATTATAAACATGCAACGGGCATACTATTCAGGTTGCTGAACTATAAACCGAAAACCGAATACTTCTTTATATTCCCAAGGTGTGGAGGTGGTTGAATGACCCGTCCGGAACCAAACTGTATAATGATTGCCAAAATATGTGTCTTAGGACTGGTTGTAGCCGCTTACTTTGGTTTACCGGGAGTACAGCAGTTTACCACCGAAGGCATTACCTATCTAAGATACCGGAATTTTGAAGGCCTGCGCCAGTTCATTCTCTCCTATGGTCTTTGGGCGCCACTAACCAGTATTGGGCTTATGACGCTGCAGTCGCTGGTGCCGCTGGTGCCGGGACTGATTATAACAATTACAAACGCCTGGATATTTGGCTGGAAATTAGGCACTTTATATTCCTGGGCAGGTGCACTCCTGGGTGCCGGCCTTGACTTTAGCATTGCCCGCTGGTATGGCCGCCCGGTAGTCGAACGGTTTATCAGCGTAAAATATTTAGTTTTCACCGATAATTTTTTTAAAAGACATGGTGTAATGGCCGTATTTATTACCAGACTCGTTCCGCTTGTGCCTTTTAAAGTGATAAGCTATGGCGCCGGCCTGACCAAAATCTCATTGCTTCAGTTTGCCGTCGCTACCGCTATCGGCCAGACACCTGCTATCGTTCTTTATTCGATACTGGGACAAAATCTGAGCCATGATTTTAAATGGGCTGCGGCCATTACGTCACTGCTTATCATTAGCGGCTGCATTGTCTATTACTACCGTGAACCCTTTGAACGCTACTTTCTGCCCAATAAAAACAAGTAAGAAAACGCGGCAATCTTTGCCGCGCTTCTTTACGTTTGGAAAAATTTCCGGTATCATGTTATCATAGTTTAAGTCAGTCAGATAAGAATAGGAGAGAGGTTTGGTGCCGATATTAGGATTTGGAATCATTGCCGTAGCAGTTATCATCCTTGATCAGTTGTCTAAGCAATATATTCAGGCCCATATGCTGCCCGGCATGTCACTGCCGGTGCTGGACAATATTTTTCATATTACTTATGTATTAAATCCAGGGGCTGCTTTTGGTATTTTGGAAAACCAGCAGATGTTTTTCATTGCCATTGCTTTGCTTATGCTGGCTCTTACCATTTATTTTTTCAGGCAGATTCCTAGTAGCTTTAAGATGATGCGCCTGGGCCTAAGCCTGCTGGCCGGCGGTGCGGCCGGCAATGTCATCGACAGGATCCAAACCGGCTTTGTCATCGATTTTTTTGATTTTCGTATCTGGCCGGTGTTTAACGTGGCTGATATTGCCATTGTAACCGGAGTCGGCTGTGTAATTTACACCCTGATATTTAAATCTTTTCCTAATGAAAACCAAGAAAAATCAAGATAAGGATGATACTATGGAACAAAATCAAACAACTGTCAGTCATACCACCAGCCTAGAGGCTGTAAGTGAGGAGCAGGGTGTCAGGCTGGATGTTGTCTTAACCAACCGGTTTCCCGAACTGTCCCGCTCCCACTTGCAAAAACTAATTGCCGACCAATTGGTTACGGTCAATGGTAAACCGGCTAAAGCCAACTATAAAGCACAGGCTGCCGATCAGATCAGGATTACTTTTCCTGAGGCGAAACCGATAGAGATTATGGCCGAGGCAATTCCCCTGGCAATTCTATATGAAGATGCCGATATTATCGTCCTGAATAAAGCCCGGGGTATGGTCGTGCACCCGGCAGCCGGCAACTACCAGGGAACACTGGTCAACGCCCTGTTAGAACATTGCACCGACTTATCAGGCATTAACGGCGAGATCCGCCCGGGTATTGTGCATCGCCTTGATAAAGATACCTCGGGGGTAATGGTTGCCGCTAAAAATGACCGTGCCCATCTCGACCTGGCCGAGCAAATTAAAAGCCGCACAGCCAGCCGCAAATATCTGGCGATTGTGCATGGCAATATTGCCGAAGAACAGGGTATCGTTAATGCACCCATCGGCCGTCATCCGTCTGACCGAAAAAAAATGGCAGTTACCTTTAGCAACAGCAAAGAAGCCGTTACCCGCTTCCGTGTTGTCGAGCGATTCGTTAATTATACGCTGGTTGAGTGCAAGCTGCAGACAGGTCGTACGCATCAAATCAGGGTGCACATGCAATACATAGAGCATCCGGTCGTAGGCGATCCCAAATACGGACCGGAAAAGAAACGCTTTGCCATTGCCGGTCAGGCTCTGCATTCGGCAGAGCTTTCGCTCCGGCACCCGGCCACCGGTGAGACCATGATATTTACCGCCCCCCTGCCGGCTGATATGGCTGCTATACTTAATCAATTGAAAACCAGCAAAAGAGAGGAGCAATAATACTATGGCCAAGCATGTAAATATGGTAGACAAGGCTGTCATCATGGACTCGCAAGCCGTTAAGCGGGCACTCACCCGTGTAGCCCATGAAATTGTGGAACGCAACAAAGGGGTCAGTGACTTGACTCTCGTCGGTATCAGAACACGCGGCGTTCCGTTAGCCCAGCGCATAGCCGAAGAGATTAAACGAATTGAGGGTATTGATTTGCCGGTAGGAGTACTGGATATCACCCTGTACAGGGATGACCTGTCTACACTGGCCTATCAGCCAATCGTTCATGAAACGCTGATTCCTTTTTCTATTAACGACAAAAAAGTTGTCCTGGTCGATGATGTCTTGTTTACGGGACGTACAGTCCGGGCCGCCCTTGATGCAATTATGGATATCGGCCGGCCGGCAGCCATTCAACTGGCTGTGCTCATTGACCGGGGACATCGTGAACTGCCGGTCAGAGCCGATTATGTAGGCAAAAATGTACCGACCTCAGGCAAAGAAATAGTCAGCGTTCAGCTGACTTCAGTAGATGGCAGTGAGCAGGTTATCATTAAAGAAATGGTTACCGGTTGAGTAACTGCTGGCCCCATGTTTCATCAGGTGTTACATAAATGGTATTTTGATGATCATAAATGACAAAGCCAGGTTTAGCCCCCGAAGGTTTACGGACATGGCGCCGCCGGGTATAGTCGACAGGAACGTTGGCTGACTGGCGGCTTTTACTAAAATAGGCAGCTAACTGGGCGGCCTCTTTTATGGCCTGGTCTGTGATATCCCGGTTTTCACCCCGGATAATCACATGCGATCCCGGTATATCTTTAGTGTGCAGCCATATGTCATCAGGTTGAGCCTGTTTAAAAGTCACAAGATCATTCTGGCGATTATTCTTGCCGATTATAAAGCTAAAACCCTCGCTGCTTTTAACAGTAAGCGGTGAAGAGGGCGCAGCCGGGGGCCGGCGTTTATCTGAGGTTCTTAGGTAGCCGGCAGTAATTAACTCCTGCCGCACTTCATTCACTTCACCACTGGCAACGGCATGGGCGAGAGCTATCGCAATACTCTCTAAATAGGCAATTTCATCCTGGCATTCCTTGAGCTGACCGGCCAAATGCTCCCCCGAGCGTTTGGCCTTATTATATTTTGTATAATACTGCTGCGCATTCGCCAGCGGTGACAGGTCAGGGTCCAGTTTGATAATAATCTGCTGCGTTGCAGGCTCCGCACTGTATATGTCAAGCAGCGCCTGTTCAGAAACGCCAGGGTTAACAGCATACAGGTTAGCCATCAGAATATCACCGTATTTTCTAAGTTCACCGGCGTTTTCCGCCTGCGCCAATTCAGCAGCTAATACTGCCTGTTTGCGGGTCTGCCTGGTTAATTCTGCTGCAAGCAGCTTATTCAGAGCTTCTTTCTCCGGTACAGACGGACGGCCTTGATATTTATCAAAACACTCGACCGCTGCCCCCATACTTGGAAAAGTGTGGAGATCATACTGGCTGAGATGCCCGGGAACAAAAGCAGTAATTGCCAGTGGCCGCTGCCCTTCAACAACAATACTGGGATTGGCTTGCCCCTCTTTGAGAGGGGCTGCAATACTCGCAACCGCTTCACTCAAGGCTGCAGTATCGGCCGCGTCAAGTTCGCCGAGGCTGATGTCCGGCGAAAAGCCGCCACGCCAGGCAATTTCCCGCACAGTAACCGGTCCCAGGCCAATGCCTGTCGCCATAATCGCTTTGCTAAGCGAGGCTGCCGGCGCTGCCAGCACCTTTTCAGCAAATAACAGCGGATCAGTAGTCAGAATATTCATCCTGTCCTGACCGGGCGGATAAACATATTCTTTGCCAGGCAAGACCTGGCGGTAACGGCTGACCTGGGCGCTCACCCGCTTGACAGCATCAATTATGACATTATCCTGGGTTAAAATAATGTTACTGTGCTTGCCCATAATTTCAACAACCAGCCGCTTCGTAACAATGATGCCCCGCTCTCCGCGCACATCAATGTTGATGTTGACAATGCGATCAAGACTATGCTGTTCAATACCGGCAATACGTCCGTCTTCCAGGTGTTTTCGCAGCAGCATGCAAAAATTAGGAGCCACAGCCGGATTCTCCGGTGCGGCAGCTATAAGCAGCAGCTTGGGGCGCTCCGGGTTAGCCGAGAGCAAAAACCGCAGGTTGGCCCCCGGTTGCCGTACCCACAATAGGAGAGAATAGGGATCTGGCTGAAACACTTTATCAATCCGCCCGCCAATGAGGGCGGCATTAAGCTCTCCGACCAGCGGAGCAAGCGATAATCCGTCAAGATTCATTTTAAAACCTCCGTCATCCAATAAGCAAGTTGCCAATAGTATATCACCCCTGTAATTAGCGGTCAAACCCGGTCTAATTCATCCCGGATTAGAATATCATGGTTAATAAAGCAAAACACATGTTAGCGAGGTGGCTGCATGAATAGGGAAAAATGGTATACACGCACACCAGATGAAGCGGTTCAATTCTGGCAAACCAGCTTTGCCGATGGGTTATCTACGGCCGAAGTAAAAATCAGACTGGAGAAATTCGGTTTTAATGAACTGGCCGAAAAAGAAAAAATACCATGGTGGAAACGGTTTTTAGCACAATTTCAGGACTTTATGGTATTAGTCTTGCTGGGAGCCACATTAATATCGGCCTTATTGGGCGAATATGCGGATGCCGTCACCATCTTAATTATTGTCCTCATGAATGCCGTCTTAGGGTTTATTCAGGAATACCGGGCCGAACAGTCGTTGTCCGCATTAAAAAAGCTGTCATCACCCACAGCGAGAGTAATTAGAAACAGTATGGTACAACAAATTCCGGCCCGGGAGCTTGTGCCTGGAGATATACTGGTGCTTGAAGCCGGCGATAAACTGGCTGCCGATGGCCGGCTGATTACTGTCCACAATCTGGAGGTAGAGGAGGCTGCCCTCACCGGTGAATCTATGCCTGTCCGCAAAGTAGCCGACCGTAATTTTAGCGAAGATTCTCCTCTTGGTGACCGAAAAAACATGGTCTACGCCGGTACCAGCATCGCCAGAGGGCGGGGAAAAGCGGTAGTGTGCGCGGCCGGTATGGCTACAGAGGTAGGCCATATTGCCGGCATGATCCAGGCAACAGTCGAAGAAACCACCCCGCTGGAGAGGCGGTTAGACCAGCTTGGCAGATTACTGGTATGGGGCTGTCTCGCAATCTGTTTAATTGTTGTCGTTACGGGTGTAATTAAAGGAGAATCTTTATTTCTGATGTGTATGGCCGGTATCAGCCTGGCGGTTGCGGCTATCCCCGAAGGCCTGCCTGCCATTGTAACCGTGGCTCTGGCCCTTGGCGTCCAGCGCATGATTAAGCAGCAGGCCATTATCCGTAAACTGCCGGCAGTTGAAACCCTTGGCTGTACAACTGTGATTTGCTCTGATAAAACAGGAACACTGACCCAGAATCAGATGACCGTGAGACAGGTATTTGCTAATGGCAATACATATGATGTCACCGGAACAGGTTATGATATAAAAGGCAATATCCTGATTAACCAGCAGCCCGTTACGATCAGTAAGGACAAAGCCCTGCAGCAGTGCCTGACAATTGGCGTGCTGTGCAATAACAGCACCTTAAAACAAAATAATATTGCGATTACCGGTATCTGGCGCAATAAAACCGAAACAGGCTGGACAATTGAAGGCGACCCTACTGAAGGCGCCATCATTGTTGCCGCCGCCAAGGCTGAAATCTGGCAAACGGAGATAGAAAAGAGTCAGCAGCGGACAGCTGAAATTCCTTTTGAGTCCGAACGCCGCCGCATGTCGGTTATCTATCGGGACAGCAATAACAATAATATTCTTTATGTTAAAGGCGCACCAGACACCATTACAGAGCTCTGCCGTTATTACCATACGCCGGCAGGTCCTGCTACGGTAACGGATGAGCATAGGACCAGCATAAACAACATTATCGAGCAAATGTCTTCACAGGCCCTGCGGGTACTGGCAGTGGCTTACCGCCGCCTGACACCGGCTCAGGCCAAAAATCCCGATGAGACTATTGAAACTGAACTGGTGTTTGCCGGGTTAATCGGTATGATTGATCCGCCGCGCGAAGAAGCCAAGTCCTCTATTGCCTTATGCCGGGAAGCCGGCATCAAAACGGTAATGATTACCGGCGATCATAAGAATACCGCTATTGCCATCGCCCAGGAACTGCATATATATAAGGACGGACAGCATAAAGCCCTCACCGGTGCTGATCTTGATGCAATGAGTGAAGGTGAACTTGACGCCATTGTTAATAAAGTCACTGTCTATGCCCGCGTATCACCGGCCCATAAATTAAGAATTGTCCGGGCGCTTAAGCGTCATGGCCATATTGTAGCCATGACAGGTGACGGGGTTAATGACGCACCGGCAATTAAAGAGGCAGATATCGGCATTGCCATGGGGATTTCCGGCACCGATGTTACGAAAGAAGCATCAGCCATGGTGTTAGCGGATGACAACTTTGCAACAATTGTTGCCGCAGTGGAAGAAGGCCGTGGTATTTATGATAATATCAGAAAATTCATCAGGTACTTGTTATCCTGCAATATCGGCGAAGTACTGACTATGTTTTTAGCAGCACTGCTGGGTCTGCCGATGCCGCTGCTGCCTGTGCAGATATTGTGGGTAAATCTGGTTACCGACGGCTTGCCGGCAATGGCACTGGGTGTTGATTCCAATAACCCCAACATAATGAAGCGGCCACCCCGTCATCCGGGCGAAAGTGTTTTTTCCCGCGGTTTGAGCCGGAAAATTATTGGTCGTGGTATTCAAATCGGTTTAAGCACACTTTTTGTCTTTAGTGTGATATACTATCTACAGAATGACTTGGCTCTGGCCAGAACAGCCGCCTTTGCAACATTGGTATATTGCCAGATGTTCCACGTATTTGACTGCCGTTCTGAAACGGCAACTATCTTTGAGCTCAAATTTACCAGTAATAAGTATTTGCTGGCAGCCGTAGCATTCTCTACTGTTATGCAGCTTTCTGTCATGTATATCCCATTTTTAAGCGCTATTTTTTCCACTGTTCCGCTTTCATTGGGAGACTGGGCGCTTGTCCTGACCATTTCCGGCTGGACCCTGATAGTCAGCGGCTGTAAACACCTATTCAAACGCCGGCCTGCGCGCCGTACCATTTTGCCGCAAAACCGGTAACTCATTTCAAGGAGGAATAACATGCAGTTTACAAAGTGGCATGGATTGGGCAATGATTTTGTAATAATTAATAGTGAAGCAGTACATATCACTGATTACCGGCAGCAGGCACTGGCCGTCTGTGACCGCAATTTTGGCATTGGCGCCGACGGGCTTGTTGTCCTCTCCCCCTCAGATACCGCTGATTTCAAAATGAGGATCTTTAATTCTGATGGGAGCGAAGCCGACATGTGCGGTAACGCAACCCGTTGTGTGGCCCGCTATCTCTATGAATCCGGCCTTACGGCTAAAAAAACGATTACTTTAGATACCCTGGCCGGAATTATTACGCCTGAGCTGGTATTTGATCAGGATACCCTGGTAACCATTAAGGTTGATATGGGCGAACCGAAGCTTACCCGCGGTGAAACCCCCATGACAGGTAATGCCGACGAAAAAGCAGTAAATGTAGCCATTGAGGCTGACGGCCAAACCTATCGGGTCACCGCGCTATCCATGGGCAATCCGCACTGTGTAATTTTTGTTGATGATGTAGCCGCAATCAACTTAGCAGACATCGGACCAAAAATTGAAACCCATCCGCTGTTTCCCCGCAAAACCAATGTCGAGTTCATTCAGGTCATTGACCGGCAGACCCTGAGAATGCGTGTCTGGGAAAGGGGTGCCGGCATAACCAAGGCCTGTGGCACCGGTGCCAGTGCGGCTTTAGTGGCCGCCGTGTTAAACGGGCATTCCGACCGGCAGGCAACTGTAAAATTAGACGGCGGTGACCTTTTCATCCACTGGGCCGACAATAACCATATTTATAAATCAGGCCCGGCAGTTGAGGTGTTCAAGGGCGAATACTTATTGTAAAGAATACGGTCTGGAACGGGACTCAGCGACAGCAACGCCGGTGCTGCCTTATCCCGGCGGCGGGTCCCCTTGCTGACAAAATAGTAAAAAACCGGCTCACCTTTGAGCCGGTTTTACTATAAGTTATCGTGCAAAAAAAGGAATTCTTCATGCCTGTGCCTAATAATAATAGCGAAGATATTTTGTCATCGGAGGTGTTTAGGTGAGGTTTCTTTCCGTTTTTTTTCTCAGCCTGCTGCTCCTGATCTCAAGCCCCTGGCCGGCGGGGGCAATATCATTAGTAAACAAGGACGTCATTCTCGAAGCTCAGGATTACGGCGTAAAACGCAAGCAGCTGGCGCTTACCGAATTTCTGGCTCCCTGGCTTGTTTATGAAGAAAAAGCGCCTATACTCAATGAAACAACGGAGAAAGCTTATTTATATACACCGTTCTTACTAATAGCCAACGACGCCCGGGATAAAGCCCGGAGCAAGCAGGTTGTGGAATTGGCCGACAGTGAAAAAATTCTTGCCGATTATGCCGGCTGTCTGGTTTTCAGTATAACCGCAAACGGTAACAGCCCTGATTTTACCGAAGGAGTTCAGGTTATTCTCAGGCAGGAGAAAAAGGTATTTAAACCCTACCATGCAGTCGCAAATCCGCCGGTCAAAACCCCACGTTTTCCGGATGAACCCCAATATACTGCCCATTCTTATTTCTACTTTGCCGATAAGGATATTCTGCTGAACAAACCAATCACCCTACTAGTCACCACGCAAGATAAACAGGAACGGCGGTTTTACTTCGATTTACCGAAATTTAAATGATTTACTCCCAAAAATGGAGGCTATCTCCATTTATTTTTTTGGCAAAAAGGGATTTAGCATGAACAAAGCGAAGTAACAGGTAAAATCTACGGGTTAAAATTGTATTATCAGTCAATAATAACATACGCAAAGGCAGGTGCAGGTTTCGTGCTAAAAAGTATGACCGGATTCGGCCGGGGGGAATATATTGATTCAACCCATCGGATTGTGGTTGAAATTAAAGCGGTAAATCACCGGTATAATGAGATTGTAATCCGCATGCCGAAAACGTTCGGCAGTCTGGAGGACAAAATCCGCCGTAGTATTGCCAATACTATTTTACGTGGCCGGATCGATGCTTTTATCACTGTGGATGAATACGGAGAAAAGAAACGGACAGTAAGGGTTGACAAAGAATTGGCAATAGCTTACCATAATGCAATGAGAGAATTAGCCGGTATCGTGGAAATGCCAGCCAGCGACAATATCTTTCATCTTGCCAGATATCCTGATGTGCTCAAGGTAGAGGAGATGGCGGAAGATGTCGAGCAAGTATGGCCTAAATTGAATACGGCAATTGAATCAGCGATAGTAAACCTGATGAAAATGAGGGAAACAGAAGGCACTAATATTGAGCGTGATCTTCTGGAGCGGGTTGCCAAATTATACACATATATAGCCAGCGTGGAAGAGCGAGCCCCTCAAATCTTGATTGAATACCGGGAGAGACTGCTGGTTCGCATGCGGGAACTGCTGGCTGCGGCCGGGGCAGAGCCTGATGAAACCAGACTGATCCAGGAAACAGCACTGTTTGCCGACCGAACGAATGTTACCGAAGAAATTGTGCGCCTAAAAAGTCATTTGTCTCAATTCAAAGCAACAGTTACAGCAACAGAAGCAGTTGGACGCAAGCTGGATTTTATTGTGCAGGAAATTAACAGGGAAACAAATACCATTGCTTCGAAGGCCAACGATTCGACAATTGCCAATGTGGTCGTTGAAATTAAAAGTGAAATTGAGAAGGTCAGAGAGCAAATCCAAAACATAGAGTAATATAGGAGAGCTACGTCTAACAGCCTATAAATGTCATAGGAGGAGTCTTAATGGATATAAAATTGATCAATATTGGCTTCGGCAATATCGTATCGGCTAACAGGATTATCTCTATTGTCAGCCCGGAATCTGCTCCCATTAAAAGAATTATTCAGGAAGCCCGTGATCGGGGGATGCTTATTGATGCTACATACGGACGTCGGACGCGGGCAGTAATTATTACTGACAGCGACCACGTCATTTTATCGGCTGTCCAACCGGAAACAGTGGCCCACCGTCTAACAAGCAAAGATACCAGTGATGAATCTGCCGAATAACTGCCTGAAAGGAGATTGACTATGACGCAGCAAGGAATTTTGATTGTTATTTCCGGACCTTCCGGCACCGGAAAAGGTACTATTTGCCGTGAGTTGCTGCGTAGCAATCCCCGTCTGAAATACTCAATATCAGCTACTACACGCCTGCCGCGGGTAGGAGAGGTAGATGGGGTAAACTACCTATTTACTGGCAAAGAACAGTTTAAGACCATGATTGACAACAGCGAGTTGCTGGAATGGGCCGAAGTGTATGGTAATTTCTATGGTACGCCACGCCAATACGTGTTAGACCAGCTAAACAGCGGCTATGATGTCGTACTGGAAATCGATACCCAGGGGGCTATGAAGGTCAAGGATAATTTTTCGCAGGGTGTTTATGTATATGTGGTCCCGCCTTCCCTTGATGAACTGGCTGACAGGATTTATAAGCGCGGTACCGACAGCCCTGATGTGATAAAAAACCGCTTGCATTGTGTAAGCGATGAGCTTAAACTGGCACCCAACTATCATTATATTGTGGTCAATGACCAGGTAGCTGCCGCTGTCCAAAGAATCGAAACCATAATCACTGCCGAAAAATACCGGGCAGAACGCAATACTGACTTAATTGACAGTCTCTACCATGCAAAATGTATAGGCAACCAACATATGGCACCTTCAAGTAAAGGCTAGGGGGAAACATAATGATTAATCCGTCTTTAGATGTTTTAGTAGAGAAAGTTGATAGTAAATACACACTGGTGGTGCTTGCTGCCAAACGGGCAAGAGAAATCATGGATGGAAAGCCTTCTTTGGCCGAGTCGAAATCCAATAAGCCTGTAACCATTGCCCTGGAGGAAATTGCCCAGCGGAAAATAACTTACGAACGCACCAAAACCGGCATTAAATAGGAGGAAGCCATGTCCTCAGGTCAAACGATTGTCATGGGTGTTGCCGGCGGCATTGCTGCCTACAAAGCAGTAGATGTCGTCAGCCGTTTAAAAAAAGCCGGTTGTAACGTGTATGTTATTATGACAAAATCCGCCACTGCTTTTGTGACGCCGCTTACTTTTCGTGAAATCAGCGGCAATCCGGTTATCACCGATATGTGGGAAGAGCCCAAAACCTGGAATGTCCAGCATATAGCCTTGGCTTCCCGGGCTGATTTGTTTTTAATTGCCCCGGCAACAGCCAATATTATCGGCAAAATCGCCAATGGTATTGCGGACGATATGCTTACAACCACTGTCATGGCCACTACGGCGCCGGTGATGCTCGCGCCGGCTATGAATACGAATATGTTTCTTAATCCGGTCACACAGCAAAATCTGGTCAAATTAAAAAGCTTAGGGTACCACATTATGGAGCCGGCCTCAGGCATGCTGGCGTGTGGGGTTGAAGGACCTGGGCGTTTACCCGAACCGGCAGCTATTGTGGAAACCCTGCTGTCTGTCCTGCACCCCCGCCGGGAGCTGGCGGGAAAACGTGTGCTGGTTACCGCCGCCGGCACACGGGAACCTATCGATC
>JAEWGR010000190.1 GCA_023388195.1 Bacillota bacterium | reverse complement strand
CTATCCGGAGTTTAATCGAAGAGGGTGTCTTGGAATCACGGCAAGGGCTGGGCACTTTTGTTGCCGTCAGGCCGATTGAGGAGTGGCTGGGCAATTTAAGTACCTTTTTTGAGATTGTTGGTGAAATGGGGATGAACCCAAATATCAGGGTACTAAGTCAGGGCATTGTTGCCGCTCCCCAGGATGCAAGCAAGATTTTCGGCGTAAAAGAAGTCTATGAGACAGTCAGGCTGCGCTTAGCCAATGACACCCCCGTGGTTTTGGAAACCCAATATTATCCTTTAGCGATCGGAAAAAAGTTAGCTGAATTCGATTTAAATAATGTTTCAACTTACGATATCCTGGAAACCAAATTAGGTATAAGCCTCTGGGAAGCCAAACAGACAATTGCTTCCATTATGCCGGCAGACCGGGAGAAAAAACTGTTAGGACTGACGGCCGATCCTTGCTGCGCGCTGCTGTCCAAGCGTCTGGTCACCGATCACGACGGCAATCCGCTGGAATATGAGAAAAGCATTTACCGGAGCGATATGTATGCCTTTCGGATTAACTTGACCCGCAGACGTAAAATTTAATCGTCCCCCTACTCTACATAGAAACCCAAACCGGCTGATCAGAACCACTGAAGGTCGGAGAGCTTTTGCTTTCCGGCCTTTTTCTTTTGCCCCCAGGGACAAAGTTGTCCATAACTAATAATAAAACAGGAGAGGTGTTTAATGTGGAACTAAGTGTTGCCATTGCCAACAGAAGGAGCATTCGGAAATTCAAGGCCGACCCGGTGTCCGGCGACGACATTACGGCCATATTGGAGGCAGCAAGACTGGCCCCGTCCGGGTCAAACCTGCAGCCGTCACGCTATGTGGTTATTAAAAGCCAGGAAGCCAAAGACAGGCTGGCAGAGTATACGCTGCCGTTCGTAACGAAAGCCCCGGTAATCATCGTCTGCTGCACAGACTCGCAGGTATGGTCAACAGGCCCGTCAAGGTGGACAGAGCTGCAAGCCGCAGGCGCTTTTAACGACAATCCGCTTGATGTGGAAAAAATTCTTGAGTATAAGCAGAAGAACCCCCTTGATCCGGAAACAGCCAAAGCGTATGCCTGGCTGAACGCGGCAATCGCGATTGACCATATGACCCTTAAAGCCTTCGATTTAGGGTTAGGCAGCTGCTGGATCGGCATTCTTGACCGCCAAAAAATTAAAACAATGCTTGGGCTGGATGACAGATATGATGTCGTAGCCCTGTTGCCGGTGGGCTATCCTGATCAGCAGCCGCCGCCAAGGCCGCGGCTGGCAATGCAGGAGTTATTGTTAAAAGAACTATAGGGCTGGGCGGGAGAAATTTACCAGCCACGTCACTGTAAGAGGCCGTAAAAGTTTTCCTCTTCAGAATGTTATTTTGCATTCAATAATCTAAATAAATAGCCATACTTGTTATTTATAAATAAACAAGTATGGCTATTTATTTTCTGACAGGAGTCCCTTCCCCTTCCTATTACCAGTCCGGCTTTTCACCTGTGCGATGAGGATTGTCAGGGCTGCCGCTGCTTCTGCTTAAGTTGATGAATGATATCGCCATCAATACCATGGGCACTCTCCATAATCACCTCGGCCAGGGTTGGATGGGGATGAATGGTGTGTGCAATATCCCGGGCGGTCAGGTTGTTCCGGATAGCCAGCGTCCCCTCCATAATGAGATCACTGGCGTGAGCGCCAAGAATGTGCATGCCCCGAATTTTGCCGGTGTCGGCTGCAGCCACGATTTTAACCAGGCCGTCCGGCTCAGCCATTGATACGGCCTTGCCATTAGCGGCAAAGTTAAACTTGCTGATCTTAAAAGCCCCGCCGCTGGCCAGTGCCGCCTGCTCGGTCAGTCCTACCGACGCTATTTCCGGTGTAGTAAATATGCAGGCCGGGACAGCACTGTAGTCCATCAGCGAGCTAACCCCCATTGCATTCTCTGCAGCCACAATGCCCTCGGCTGAGGCCACATGGGCCAGCATGCTCTGGCCGGTGACATCACCGATGGCATAGATACCGGCGACATTGGTTTCCATGCGGGCATTAACGGCTATCCCCGCACAGTCATAAGCGACTCCGGCCGCGGCCAGCCCCAGGTCTGCCAGCATCGGCAGGCGGCCTGTAGCCACAAGTACCTTGTCGGCAGGAAACTGCTGAATACCTTTACCGGTATCAACAGTAACAAGCAGCCCGGCCTGAGCCCCCTCGATCGCCGTTACCCTGGCACCGACCAGGGTTTTAATGCCCTGCTTGCGTAGGATTACCCCCAGCCGCTTAACCAGGTCATTATCCAGGCCGGGCAAAATCGCCGGCAACAGCTCCACAATTATCACTTCACAGCCAAAAGAACGCAGGAGCGCCGCAAACTCCAGGCCCACAACCCCGGCCCCGATAACCAGTAGCCTTGATGGGACCTCCGTCAGTTCCAGCAATTCATCACTGGTAACCACAGCCGGCAGATCGCAGCCAGGCACAGGCACAGAGCCAGGCTTGGAACCGGTGGCAATAATAATCTTCCGGGCTTCGTAACTTTCCCGCCTGCCGGTGTCAGGGTTGCCGACATCCAGCCGATTGGCACCTGTCAGTACGGCAGTTCCCTGGACCACAGTAATCCCATGGCTGCGCACCAGTTGCTCAATACCGCCCCGGAGCTGATCTACCACTGCATTCTTCCGGGCCATGACTGCACCAAAATCAAAACCGATTCCGGTTGCGGTTAAGCCAAACTCTGAACAGCGCTTGAGGTCTTCCCATTTTTCAGCACTTTTTAATAAGGTCTTGGTTGGTATGCAGCCCCGGTTCAGGCATACCCCGCCCATAGACTCTTTTTCCACCAAAAGTACCTTGCCGCCCAGTTGGGCGGCGCGGATCGCAGCAACATATCCGCCAGGCCCGCCGCCAATAACCGCGATATCATAATTCATGGGATAATCCCTCCTGTGCATTTTGAAGCTACCGCAACAGATTCCAACTGTCACAGCCGTATTTTATGCTAATAAGTTCGGCAGCCATTGCCTGTTCCTGCTCAATCAGCTGGCCGGGTTCCAGTTCAAGCCCCAGCGCCGCACCAAAGGCCGCCGTCATCGCTTGACGAACCGAGTCCCAGCTTACTTCCCGGCCCAGCAGCTCTTGCACCGATATGGCCCGTGCAGCCAGCATAGCCGCCACCGCCTCCTGTTGCTCCTGTGACGGAAGATTAAGCAAGGACGCAACCTGTTCAGCATGAAACGCCAGCAAAATCGATCCATGTTGCAGGATGACCCCGTCTTTACGTACCTGAGCACTGCCTGCCAGCTTACGGCCCCGGGCAGTCAGCTCATACTGGGAGGGAGCGTCGAAACACGCAGCCGAAGCGGAGCGGCGCCGGGTTCCGGCCTGACTGTAGGCGGCCCGGGGCATACTCATACCGGCATCAATTCCCAGCCCTCTCAGCCCGGCCAGCAAACCGGTACTAAAATAGTGGTAAGAAGCGGTAATTGTAGCCGGAATCTGAGGAGCATCGGCCCGTACCACCACGCTATAGGTCAGTTCTGCCGCATGGAGAACCGCCCGGCCGCCGGTAAGCCTGCGAACAACATCGATTCCCGCCTGGCGGCATTTTGCCAAATTGACTTCTGTGGCCGCTTTTTGAAAATAGCCGATACTCATGGCGGCCGGCTGCCAGCCATAAAACCGGATTGTCGGCGGTACAACACCGCTGGCATGGGCGTGCAGGATGGCTTCATCCACAGCCATATTCCGGGCCGCCGGACCAATCCCGCTGTTAATAACCCGCCATTGCATGGGTTCCCTCACCTCGCCTCCACGGCCCGTATCGGCAGGATGCCACTTTCGTCCAGGGCTTGCTCTGCCTCGGCCCGGCTTAACCGCCGGGGATAGTTATACATAACCCCGCCCGGCCGTTCGTTGTAATAGGGCCGGTTGCAATCAGGGCAACCGCTGGTTTCGAAAGCTGTGCCCGCGATTAACAGCCGCTTTAATTCTCCCGTAGGGATATTGATTCCGGTTAAAGTCCCGCCCAGATACCGGAAAACGACCGGATTATGGCCTAACTTCAACAGGAAGTGAGCTACCTGCACCCGCCGGTATTGACTGATGGCCGGCGGCGGCCGCTCCGCCCAGGCGGTTCCCCGTACAGGTGTAAAGGCAAATAAGCCAACCGCAATCCCCTTACTGACACATTGCGCTATTGCCTGTATCATTTCCTCTTCGGTTTCGCCCAGGCCGACAATGAGATGGGTGCTGGCCCGCCCGGGCATTGCAGCGGCCACCTGGGTCAACAGCTCCCACCGCCGCTGCCAGTGGCCATCCTTAGCCTGGTGAAAGATGGCCGGTGTGGCCGCATCCAGAGCGATGCAGATACGTTCTGCCCCCCGGTCAATAAGTTCCCGGGCCTGCTCCACCGTGTCTATGGCACTGGATACACAGACCGGGATATTGCTGGCCTGTGTTAACGCTTCCACTGCCCTGATACTTGTTTGCCAGCTTGCTTCACTATGAACGACCTGCAAACAGGCCCGTTTCAGCTGTCCGGCCTGAAAAGCGGTACTAATGGCCTGAGCAGCCTCGGCCCCGGGCAGTTCGGGCCAGGTAACCCGTGACAGCAGATCAGCCCGGGCCGAACTGTCGCGGGCTTGCGAACAAAACCGGCAGTTATGCCGGCATTTGGCCCCCAGCATAATATAAGCAGTCGTTGGCAGCACATCAGCCCTTACTTGTTTTTTGCCGAGAACACAGGCCGTGCCTGCCGACAGTTTCCACAGGTTCACAGTACACAGCACTCCTCTCCCCGGGTAATTGTCAGGCCAAGTTGGTTAGCCATTGCCACCGCCGCCGGTGCCGGATTAACGACGGCATCGAAACCGATGCGTACGGCCCATTTATCGATTTCTTCCCGGTACCGCCCGCCGGGGCGCATACAGCCCAGATGCAGGGGGATATCGGGAAAAGTAAGCCGGCCATAGGTCAGCAGTTGGGCGACCTCTGTAATGCCGGGGGGTTTGCGGTCGCCAAACCGGGTCCCCCGGGTAGGCACAAAGATGATAAAGGTTAGTGCTTCAGCACCTAAGGCCTGTAAAATTTCCAAAGCCCGGTACTCACCGCTGATTTGGCCTCCTTTCAGGCCGATGCAGATATGGGGCATCACCCGCACCTTGCGGCGCAGGGACTGGTAGCAGGCAATATAATCCGCCGCTGTGCGGCCGTTGCCAAATACCTCCCGGATTGTGGAATCATCACTGACAAAATCAAATGACACACAATCAGCCACCGCTGCCAGTTGATCAATTTCGGTTTCTTCCACCAGGCCAACATGCATATTATACCGGCGCCCGTTTTTGACGGCCGCCAGCTGCGCCAGGTGATCCCCCACCGGGACTGAACCGTCGGCCCGGCAACCGCCGCTGACCAGCCAGCTGGGGCTGTCATCGGCGGCAATTGCCGCTGCCAGGGGCTGCATATGCTGCAAGTAGTGCCCCCCGCAGTGGGCACAGTTCAGTTCACAGGTATGTCCGGTCACACTAACCGGTTTGGTTTTTTGCGGATAAGCAAAACAAATCTTGCTGCGGTCCGGCAGCCGGCCTAGCCTTTCCATTTTACAACCGGTTTCCGGGCTGCGGCGGCTTCGTCCAGACGGCCCACTACCGTTGAGCGGGGGGCACCGGTAATCAGGGACGCGTCTACCCGGGCATCCCGGGCAATCTGCTGCATGGCGGCAATAAAGCCGTCCAGGGTCTCTTTGCTTTCAGTTTCTGTAGGTTCAATCATAATCGCTTCCTCCACAATCAGCGGGAAATAGACTGTTGGCGGATGATAACCGTAGTCCAGCAGCCGTTTAGCAATATCCATAGTATGGATACCATAAGAGCGCTGCTGCTTGGATGTAATAATACATTCATGCTTGCACAGCTGGGCAAAGGGGGCATGGAAATCTTCTTTTAGCTGGCTGAGGACATAGTTGGCATTCAATACCGCATCCTCACTGGCCTGCTTCAGCCCAGCCGGCCCCATAGCCCGGATATAGGCATACGCCCGGACAACCACGCCGAAATTACCGTAGAAGGAATGCACCCGGCCAATGGACAACGGCCGCGCCTCATCCAGGCGGAAGCCATCAGCCTCGCGGACAATGACCGGCACCGGCAGAAAGGGAATCAGGGCCTGTTTGACGCCTACCGGCCCTGACCCGGGGCCGCCGCCGCCATGAGGTGTGCTAAAGGTTTTATGAAGATTTAAATGGACAACGTCAAAGCCCATATCGCCGGGGCGGGTAATCCCCATTATGGCATTGGCATTGGCCCCGTCATAATAAAGCAGGCCGCCGGCCTCATGGACAATCCGGGCAATCTCCCGGATATTGATTTCAAACAATCCCAGAGTACTGGGATTTGTCAGCATCAGGGCGGCTGTATCAGGACCCACGGCCGCTTGCAGCGCCGCCAGATTGACAGAACCGTCGTCATTGGACTTTATTTCCACAATATCCAGGCCGGCCACCATCGCTGACGCCGGATTGGTGCCATGAGCCGAATCCGGCACAATTACCTTAGTCCGGTTCTCGCCCCGGTGACGGTGGTAAGCCCGGATAAGCTTAAGACCGGTAAACTCTCCGTGAGCACCGGCCACCGGCTGCGTGGTGACAGCATCCATCCCGGAGATTTCCGCCAGATATTCTTCCGCATTGCCGAGCAGTTCCAACGCCCCCTGTACGGTCTCGGCAGCCTGCAGCGGATGGATGGCGGCAAAACCTGGCAGCCGGCAGACATCCTCGTTTATTTTGGGATTGTATTTCATTGTGCAGGATCCTAATGGGTAAAAGCCTGAATCTACGCCGAAGTTGCGCCTGGACAGACCGGTATAATGGCGCACCAGGTCCTGCTGACTGACTTCCGGCAAAGCGGCCGGGACTTTTCTCAACAGTCTGGGGGGAATGACATCGGCAACCGCTGTCTGCGGCACATCACTGTCAGGCAAATCGATGGCCTGGCGGCCGGCTTTGCTGATTTCAAAGATCAGGGCGGTGGCTTTTCTGTTACTCATACTATTGCCCCCAGTCTGGCTGCCAACAGATCAATCTCCTGGCGTGACCGGCTTTCGGTCACACACAGCAGGGTGCAGCCTGTTAATTCCGGATAATAGGTACCCAAATCCAGGCCGCCGATGATGTTGGCGGCCAATAGCTCTTTATTCACGGCGGCAACCGGTTTCGGCAGGCGAACAACAAACTCTCTAAAGAAAGGCGCTCCAAACACAGGCTCAATCCCCCTGACCCCGGTCAGCTGCGTATAGGCGTAGTGCGCTTTCTGCAGGGAAAGGGCGGCTATTTTTGGAAACCCTTCCTTCCCCATAGTATTTAAGTACACAGCGGCTGCCAGGGCACATAGGGCTTCATTAGAGCAGATGTTGGATGTTGCTTTTTCCCGGCGGATATGCTGTTCCCGGGTCTGCAGTGTAAGTACAAAACCCCGGTTGCCCTCCTGGTCAACGGTCTGCCCCACAATTCGGCCGGGAATTTTGCGCATTAGTTTTTCAGTAACTGCAAAAAAGCCCAGATAAGGACCGCCAAAGGACAGAGGGATGCCCAGGCTCTGCCCTTCACCGACGACAATATCCACCCCCAGCTTTCCCGGTGCTTCCAACAGTCCCAGCGAAATAGGATCAACAGCAGCAATTACGAGTGCCCCCGCGGCATGGGCCGCAGCGGCTGCAGCCGCCAGCTCTTCAATGCAGCCAAAAAAATTGGGGCTCTGGACAATAACAGCCGCGACGGTCGGCCCAAGTTCAGCCTGCAAGGCAGCCGCATCCAGCACACCGTCCTGATAGCCGATTTCAGTGAGTGTAAACCCCCGGTCAAGAGCATACGTGCTGAGTATTGCCCGATAGTGGGGATGGACGGTTTTGGCCACCAGGAATTGTTTGCGGCCAGTCGCGTTAGCGGCCAGCATAGCAGCCTCGGCCAGGCCTGTGCCCCCGTCATACAGCGAGGAATTAGACACCTCCAGACCTGTCAGTTCGGCAATAAGTGACTGGTATTCCCACAGGGCCTGTAAATAGCCCTGGGATATCTCCGGCTGATAAGGGGTATAGGCTGTATAAAATTCGGAACGGCGCAAAATATGATCAACCACACTCGGTATATAATGGTCATAGGCCCCGGCTCCAAGAAAGCAGATATTCTCATTTAGATTGGCGTTAGCTCCGGCCAGGGCGGCCAGATGCTTCGCCAGATCCTGTTCCGCCAGGGCAGCAGGCAGGTTTAACGGCCGGTTCAGGCAGATATCTCCCGGAATATCAGCAAACAGCTCCCTGCTATTTTCCACGCCGATAGAAGCTAACATAGCCTTCCGGTCTGCTTCTGTATGGGGTAGATAGCTCCAGGACATATTAGTGGCCTCCCTCAGCCACCAGCTGCTCGTAGTCCTCGCTGCTCAACAAAGCCTCCGGCTGCGGCATACCGGCAATATCCAAAACAGCAATCCAGCCTGTGCCGTAAGCATCCTGGTTAATAGTCTCCGGCGCATCTGCCAGTAATTCATTAATCTCAATTACCTTACCGGCCAACGGCGCATAGATGTCAGACACTGCTTTGACCGACTCAATCACCGCCAAGCCGCTGCCGGCAGCCATCTCGGCCCCTACTGCCGGCAACTCGACAAATACGACATCCCCCAGTTGAGATTGGGCAAAATCGGTAACCCCGATAGTAGCCCTGTTACCTTCGATTTTTACCCATTCATGTTCCCGGGAGTATTTCAGTTCTTTAGGAATATTCATCTTTTTTCCCCCTTCAAATATATGTACATGCTATAAAATTTGACCAAGACCAGCTATAAAGTAATTAACGCCGTTGGTAAAAGGGCTTGCCGATCACTTCTGCGGCTATATTCTTGCCACGGATTTCCACATTGAACTGCTGGCCCACACCGGCGTAAGCAGACTCAAGTAACGCCAGGCCGATATTCTTATTAAGTGTTGGTGCAAACGAGCCTGTGGTTACAGTACCAATCTGTTGCCCCTGCAGCATAACCGGATATCCGGCCCTGGCAACACCACGCCCGTTCAGGACAAAACCGGCAAGCCGGCGCTGAGGCTTATTTTGCTTTTGTTCAGCCAGGGCTGTGCGGCCGTTAAACTCCCCTTTATCACAGGCAACAAATTTGCCAATACCGGCTTCCACCGGGGTAATATCCCTTGCTAATTCATGGCCATAGAGCGGCAGCGCCGCTTCAAACCGCAGGGTATCCCGGCAGCCCAGCCCGGCCGGGAGCAAACCATAAGGCTCACCGGCTTGCATAATTGCCGCCCACAGATCAGCGGCGTCTTCAGGCCGGCTGTAAATCTCAAAACCGTCCTCACCGGTATAGCCGGTACGGGAAATCATGACCTTCTTGCCGGCCACAGTGGCCTCAGGTATAAACCAATAGTAGGCCAGCTGCTGTAAATTTGCGTCTGTCAGTGTACTCAGAATTGCTTCTGCCAGCGGCCCCTGCAAAGCCAGTTCGGCAGTTTCAGATGACAGATTGCTTAATTCCACATCAAATCCGGTACTGTTCTCCTGCATCCAGGCCCAGTCTTTTTCAATATTGGCGGCATTGATAACCAGGAAATACTCGCCTCTGCCCCGTTTATAGATCAGCAAATCATCAACCGTGCCGCCATCGGGATAACACATCGGCGTATACTGGACCTGATTATCGGCCAGGCGCTCTACGTCGTTGGTTACTAATTTCTGCAGAAAGGACAGCGCATCCGGTCCTTTAACCAACACCTCCCCCATATGGGACACATCAAATAATCCGGCTTTTTCCCTGACTGCCTTATGCTCCTCCAGTATCCCCGCATACTGAACCGGCAGCAGCCAGCCGCCGAATTCGACAATTTTGCCACCATACCTGATATGAGATTCGTATAGTGGTGTCTGCCGTGCGGTCATAGTTTCATCTCCCTTTTGATTTATCTCGTTTGCCTGTTAAAACTACTCCACCGCTACCAGCCGCGTTCTCTTTTTATGACAGTGACTTTGCTGCAAACGGGGTTTAACCCGCTCGTAAGAGTCAGCTGCCCTTATCCCCCTGCTTAGCCGCTGCGGCAGCTCCTACTCTGCCGCAGCTGGCATCACAAGGCAGAGTAGGCAGGGATAAAAATCGACAAATAAAAAAGAGGCAAAGGAATAGTTCCCTTTGCCTCTGTCCGTTGTACCTGAGAGATTTGCCTTTTCAGGCTTCCCCATCGGTGACACCGCCACTTCATGGTGGTGTACTCTCCAGAGTATAGTCCGGTTACAGTCCTTCTGCCTGAGAGTTTGACAAAGCACTTACTCCTTCGGCGCCGCCTGAACGGTCTCTCCCATAACCATCATCCCATTTATTTAATTACATTTATCTTAACAAACCTTACTAAATTTTGTCAATGCACAAATTTTCAATCTACTCGTCCCTTGTCAATATCCTAATAGAAAACTCATTACTTACGATCCTGTTTCTGGTTTTCAATGTACCGCTGTAATGCTTCTTCGCCCTCTGCCTGCCACCAGGCCTGATAATAAGCCTGCCTGTCTGTATTACCGCGGTGTGAACGGCTGGCCTGATGAGGGAGTTTCCGTAATCCATGCCCCTGTTTCTGGTAGCCATGGGCGCCAAAAAGCAGGCGGAACATAATAACTAACCCGGTTGCCTGCCAATAGGTAATTGCTTTGAAACCAAAAATATCCGGCAGCAGGCCATTCCATAAGAGCATAATAAAATAACCAAAAATTAAACCGAAAAAAAGCGCCATCACTATGCCGGCAAAAACGTGGATGACAATAACCTTCCCGCGCGATATGCATATATTGTCATGGGTTTTCATAACTAATCTCCTTATCTCATATCTTTTAGTTTCAATTTTAGTATTTTTGCTGCCCTGCTTTTACGGGATAGCAATGTTCCGATCGGCTCTCCCCACTTAATAGCCAACTCTTTAAACGTATAATTTTCAATTTCCGTGGCAACCCATACAGCCCGCTGTTTAGTATCCAGCTCCATGAGCGCCAGATAGAGCTGCTGCTTGATTTCATCACCAAGCAGCTGACCCTCGATATTTGAATTAGGGTCGGCAATCAAGTCAGCCAAAGCCAGCCCCGAGGCCTTGTCAGGCTTATCAAGTGAAACTGCCCCCCCGGGCTGCCGGAGATAATCGACAACCCGATTCCGGATAGAACGGTAGGCGTAAGCAAGAATGCTTTCAATCTGGTAGCCGATACTAACCTTGTTATAAATATTAAAAACTACGTCAGCCACAATATCCTCGGCATCCATATCTGAGATATCTGTTATTTTTCGCCGTACATAGCGCAGGAAATTGTCCCGCTCATTAAAAACTAATTCAATCGGCTCCTGCTCAGGCATAACATCGTCATTCCCTCTTCCCTGTTGCCAGATAAATGATTAACTACTACTATTCTGACGAAACAAGTCGCAGATTATTGCACTACATCGTATTCTATTTGACATTCCCATCAGGATAGGAAACCTACCGACGCGGTCTGAAGGCTGTGCGCACAGCAAATTTATATAATAAGAGTACCTGCAGCTTATTTGACAGCAAGCTGCAGGTACTCTTATTATCCGGGAGTACTCGCGGCCTGCTTTATTTCTTGTCCAGCAAAGCATCGGCCGCATCAACCGGGCGTTCGTAATAATGCTTGCGCCCTGACACAATGGAGGATAGTTCACCACTTTTTTCCACAATGTCGTTATAAAAAACCATGTAAATATGACCTAGCGCAAAGATAAAGAACCCCCAGGCAATAACATGATGGACAATATGGGTCATATATTCATTGCCGAGCCAGCCATTAACCGGAGCAACTAATTGCGCGACAAGGGAATTAGGATCAATCATGGCGTACATGGCCAGTCCGGTTACCAGTTCGATCACCAGCAAAAGATAGGCAACAAGATATGAAGTTGCCGCTAACGGATTTCTCAGGTAAAGACGATGGTGCGGACGGAGAAAAGAATAATAAGCTGCCATTTCTCCCAGTCCCCGCCAATAATCACCAGAGCGAAAATCAGGAAACAGCCGGTTTCCCGGGTAGGTAAACAACAGATAAATCCGCAGCAGCAGGCCGCCGGTGAGAATAAAAGCCGCCGTGAAATGGACAAACCGCATGGTTTCCATAGAAAACAGGCTTGCCACGGCAAAGGTCGGTTCTGTCCCCTGGGTGCCAATATAGCCCGGGCTGCCAATGTAAAGACCTGTTAAAAACAAAACAGCCATGCATGCTACCAGCAGCCAATGAAAAAACCGCAAACCTGGGCTTAATACCCGATAAACGTACACCACACTCACCTCCAGCCTATAAATAAGGGTCGGTATGAACCACAGATACTTCCTGGCCGTCCGGTCGGTACAGGTGGGCCGCGCAAGCCAGGCAAGGATCGAAGGAGTGAATAGACCGCAGAATTTCCAAAGGCTTATCGGCAATTTTGACCGGGGTATCGATCATTGACAGCTCATAAGCCCCTTGCTGGCCATTGGCGTCGCGGGGACAGGCATTCCAGGTAGTCGGCACTACGGCCTGATAGTTTTTGATCCGTTCATTTTCAATAACTGTCCAGTGCCCAAGCGAGCCGCGGGGTACCTCATGAATGCCTACCCCTTGGGCGAGTTTGGGCCAGGTGCCCGGTTCCCATTTTTCATTATTCATGACTGTCGTATCACCATTACGGATATTCTCGACAAGCTTATTGAAAAAGTACCGTTCCAGCGCAACACACACCTGGCTTTCCAAAGCCCGGGCCACAGTCCGGCCAACCGTAGTCGGCAGCCAAACCTCAGGCGCCAGCTCAAATATCCTGGAAGCCACATCAATTTGCTGCACAATCATCGCTTCAACCCAGTTGGGTTGTATAACACCCTGCTTAACCTTGGTATAGATGATAATATAGCGGGCCAACGGCCCAACCTCAGCCATTTTGCCGTTCCAGGCAGGCGTCTTGACCCAGGAGTATTTGCCCTTCTCGTCTAATTCCTGCCACTGATTGCCTTGCTTTTTGCCGGAAAACTGGAAGTCAGCCTCCGACACGCCCTGCCAGGGGTGCAGTTTTTTGCTGCCAGCGGGATATTTATACCATGAGTGGTCGACTGCTTCTGTAATTATTCCGGCATCGGCCAGGTCGGCAGCGCCGAGGTCATGAAACTTGGCTGTAAGCACACCGCCGGCAAAGTTTTCGACTACCCCGTTAGAACGCAGTAAGATCCGGTCATAAAACTCGCCAATGCCTTTGAACGTGTTATCCGGATAATCACCATAACCAAGCACACGCTCCTTGGCCAGCCCACCCCCGCCGGTTTGCCCTTTTGCTAAGTAAATATGGGCCATTGCCAGGACATCGGCGATATAATACTGGTCAACAAGGGTATCTGTCAGATTGATACTGGAATCAACAATTGCCAGTCGATTGCTGTTGATCGGAGCGTTCATATCGTTCATGGAAATGGCGCAAGGCATCCCGCCTACCGCATAATGGGGATGGGGATTTTTACCCCCAAAAACAACATGAGGCACCATTATGTCGGCCTGCTTGTCCAGGGTGGCCAGATAATGAGCAATCCCAATCAGATGCACTTCCGGCGGTAACAGCTCATAGTCGGGATGATCCCACCAGTGGGCCGCAAAAATCCCCAGTCGTCCACTCTCCACAATGTCTTTCACTTTATTCTGGATGTCCTTAAAAAAGGCAACACTGGAACGGGGCGCCTCTTTGGGATAGGCGTTGAACGCATGGGTGGCAGGACTGTCTGTTTTTAACCGGTATTTTGCTAAAATAGTATCCTGCAATTGGGCGGCAGCGGCAGGATCAGCCTGTAAAGCGGCAACAGGACTAACCCAGTCAAGGGCATGCAGGTGATAGAAATGAACCAGGTGGTCATGAACCATAATTGCTCCGGCCATAATGTTACGTATGTAATTTGCATTTTTAGGGATTTCAATTCCTAATGCGTCCTCAACTGCCCGCAGGGAGGCATTAGAATGCTCTGAGGTGCATACACCACAGATGCGACCGGCAAACGCCCAGGCATCCCGCGGGTCCCGGTCCTTAAGCACGACTTCAATCCCCCGCCAGGCAGTCCCGCTGGATAAAGCGTCCTGCACCTTGCCGTTATCATCAATAATTAACTCCAGGCGCAAATGACCTTCAATACGGGTAATAGGGTCGACGACAATTCGTTTCATACTTATTTTCCACCTCCGATTGGTGTCTGGTCACGGCCGGGCGTTTCATCATGCCGATCATCCCGGTTATGACGTAATATGCTGGCCCCGGCATGGACGGCAATACCGGCTGCCGTGGCCCCGGCGACCGCCATGCCGATCTGGTCGGCATTACTTATGGTATTAGGAGTGGCCACACCAGGCAGTCGTTCGAAAAAGGGGTCGTTATCCCAGAAACCGTTGCTACTGCAGCCAATACAGGGCGAGCCGGCCTGGATCGGATAGGACAACCCCTGCCACCAGCGCATATTGCCACAGGAGTTATACGTCATTGGTCCGCGGCAGCCCAGCTTGTACAAACACCAGCCGGCTTTGGAACCAGCGTCATCCAATCGCTCGGCAAACATGCCAGAATCGAAGAAAGGCCGGCGGTAACAGGTATCATGAATCCGGTTGCCAAAGAATTGTTTGGGCCGCCCAAACCGGTCCAGTGGGGGCAGCTGACCAAACAGGGTATAATGCATAATTACCCCGGTCATTACCTCCGGAATAGGCGGGCACCCGGGTATCTTAACAATGGGTTTATTTGATAAAATCCGGCTTACAGGCAAACTGTCGGAAGGGTTAGGCTTAGCGGCCTGAATTCCCCCCCAGGCGGCACAGGAGCCAAATTCCAGAACAGCCGCCGCTGGCTTGGCAGTCTCCTTCAGCACGTCAACATAGGGAAAACCGCCAACAGTGCAGAAATTACCACCACTACCCACCGGCACGCCACCTTCAACAACCAGCAGAAACTTACCGGCAAACTCTTTCATTACCTGTTCCCGGTGATGCTCTATTCCTATCCCCGCTGCGGCCGACAGGGTATCGCTGTATTCGAGACTGATCATCGTTAAAAGAACATCAGAGGCCAGCGGTGCTTTAGAGCGGATAAATGATTCGGAGCAGCCTGTACATTCTAAGCCATGCAGCCAGATTACGGGGACTAAAGACCGCTGTTCTGCCCGGGCAATAACATCAGGTAAAGCAGTAGGTGCCAAGCCCATCATCCCGGTCAGGGCAACGCAGGTTTTGATAAAATTACGTCGTGAAATCTTCTTTTTCTGAAATAAATCCCATAATGACTGGTCATAAAACACACAATTCCCTCCCCATGTTATCAGCATTTTCTTTCAGTAAATTCCGAAGTGTAGTTAATTCCTTATTTAGGTAAATTCTCTAAGGAATGACAAAATCCTGCACATTTCAGCATTTTTGCGATTTTGCCGTATTGCGCACAGGCAAAAAAAAAGCAACTACGCCTGGTAGTTGCTGTAAAACTGGAGATTCCATTATCGTTTGGCGCAAGTTAACCAGAGCTCCCCTACATTCCCGGTGCCACTTGCCATATCTCCAGTTGGGAGATTACCTCATGCACCACCACGTCAACCGTGGACCCTACCGTTGCCGACAGCTCCACACCCAATTCCAGGGTTGCCGGCTCAACCCCCATAATAATTACTTCGCTCACCGGCTTTTCTAGCAAAACCAGCGTAGCCAGCACCTCTTTAATCCCCAGTTCATGCAATGACAACTTATTTTGAAAATACAGTTCAATCTCACTGCCAGCAAACCTGTAAAAAGTCCCCGGTGCGCCGCCGCCATCGACTGCGTCTATGACAATTAATTTGGTAGTTCCCATAATAAATCCTACTAATTCCAAACCAAGCGTTCCGCCATCGAGAACCTGAACATTGGCCGGTAAGCGGTATTGCTGCTGGAGTTGTTCTATTACTCTGGCGCCAAACCCCTCATCTTGCAAAAGAATATTGCCGATTCCCAGTACGGTGATCTGTTCCATAAGTTCTTCCCTTCTGTTGTCACCTAATCATTTTTTCATATTATTAGTCTCACCATATTGCCTCTCTAAATTTCGCTAACTAGCATTTTTACTATTTCACCAACTGCCTGCATGTTCAGTCCGGTTACCACTTGCTTCCCGTTAAATGACGTAAATATTCTCTCAATTCAATGTATTCTGGAACAATATTTACGCCATTCAGAATAATTAAATTGAACAGACAGCTTCTTTACTATAAAATAAAAAATATATATTACATTTTAAGAAGCATTCCGGTAATTATTCCAGACTTTCGGTACAACAAGATCCAGCAGTATTAAAAGGAGAAAGGAGTTTAAACCAGCCTGTAGAAAGGAGGGTGCATAGTACAAAAGATTGAAATGATCAAACTATACCGCAAGATATAGAAAATATCAATTGCTTTAATTAATTTATTCTATGCATATAACTACGTTAGACCGAAATTTTACGATAGGGCTTACGCCTGTATCGTACTCAAGTAAAGGAGCGCGATTAATATTTATGGAAACAGTTAATCTAACAATTAACGGTCTGCCGGTACAGGCTTACAAAGGGGCATCGGTACTTGATGCCGCCCGCCATGCCGGCATTAAAATTCCTACCTTATGCCATCTTGCCGACTTAACCCCTGAAGGTTCCTGCCGTATCTGCCTGGTTGAGGTTGAGGGAGCCCGGGGCCTGGCCACAGCCTGTACCTATCCGGTGGCAGAAGGAATGGTTGTGCGCACAAGCTCGTCCGCAATTTTTGAAGCCAGAAAAAGTGTTGTAGAACTGATTCTGGCAAATCATCCTCAGGATTGTTTGTCCTGCAAACGCAACCTGGATTGTGAATTGCAAGCCCTGGCTATTCAGCTGGGCGTGAAAAAAGTGCGCTTTGAGGGGGAAAAACGCGAGTATACCCTTGATGACAGCAATCCTTTTATAATCAGAGATAATAACAAGTGTATTTTATGCGGCCGCTGCGTACGCGTCTGTCAGGAAGTGCAGTGCTGCAATGTCCTGGATTGGACAGATCGCGGCTTTACTTCAAAAATCACCCCTGCCTTTGATGAACCATTAGCCAAAACCGATTGCTTTTTTTGCGGCACCTGCGTATCGGCTTGCCCGGTAGGTGCTTTGGTTGAGAAACCAATGTTTGACGAGGGCATACCGGACAAAAAGGTTAAGACCACCTGTCCCTTCTGCGGTGTAGGCTGTAATTATGACCTCAATGTCAAAGCAGGCAAAGTAATCGGTGTTACCTCCAACCTGACCAGTGTGGTCAATGGACGGCTCACTTGTGTAAAAGGCCGTTTTGGCATCGACTATGTTCACAGCCCGGAACGATTAACCACACCGCTGATAAAGAAAAATGGCGAATTTGTGCCGGCCTCGTGGGATGAAGCCCTGACGCTGATCGCAACAAAATTCAGTGAAATCAAGAGCAACCATGGCGCTGATGCCCTGGCAGCTATCAGCTCAGCCCGCTGCGTTAATGAAGATAACTACATTATGCAGAAATTTATGCGGGCCGTTATTGGCACTAATAATGTGGATCACTGTGCCCGTACCTGCCATGCCCCCACGGTGGCCGGCCTGGCTGCTTCCTTTGGTTCCGGAGCCATGACAAATTCAATCGGTGAAGTCCCCGACTCGAAAGTAATCTTCTTGATTGGCGGCAATCCCACCGAAGCCCATCCGGTCATTGCTGCCAAAATGCGTCAGGCCCTCCGCAAGGGGGCAAAGCTGATTGTTGCCGACCCACGGAAGATAGAGCTGGCAGGAAAAGCCGACGTCTTTATGCAGCTGCGGCCAGGTACTGATATTGCGCTCATAAATGGTCTTATGCACATCATTCTTAAAGCCGGCTGGCATGACCCGCAATTCATTAAAGACTGCACAGTTGACTTTGATTTAATGGCTGCTGTAGTCGAGAAATACACCCCCGAATATGTGCAAAATATAACAGGTGTCCCGGCGCAACTGCTGCGGGAAGCAGCCCGCATCTATGCCACGGCGGAACGGGCGGCCATCTTCTACACCTTAGGGATTACCGAACACACCTGCGGCACTGACAATGTAATGAGCCTCGCCAACTTAGCCATGCTGACAGGCAATGTTGGCAAACTTAATTCCGGCGTAAACCCGATGCGCGGCCAAAATAATGTCCAGGGGTCCTGTGACATGGGGGCGCTGCCGAATGTTTATTCCGGCTACCAGAAGGTTAACGACCCGCAGTCACAGGAAAAATTCGAAAAGGCCTGGGGTGCCAAGCTCTCCGCCGAACTGGGGCTGATGCTGCCTGACATGATTGATGCGGCGGTGGAAGGTAAGCTAAAAGCCATGTATGTTATGGGCGAAGATCCGGTGTTGACAGACGGTGATGCCAATCATGTGCGCAAAGGCTTTGCCAACCTCGAATTTTTAGTAGTACAGAATTTATTCATGACCGAAACCGGTAAGCTGGCTGATGTCATCCTGCCCGGTGCCTCTTTTGCCGAAAAGGATGGAACCTTTACCAACTGTGAACGCCGTGTGCAGCGGGTCCGCAAGGCCATAGAACCAATTGGCGATAGTCTGCCCGACTGGCAGATTATCCGGGACTTGTCAAATAAAATGGGCTATCCTATGGCCTATAGCAGTTCCAGTGAAATTATGGATGAAATGGCCGCCTTGAGCCCAATGTTTGCCGGCCTCTCCTTTGAACGCATTGACGAACACGGCCTGCAGTGGCCAGTGCCAAGCAAAGAGCACCCTGGCAGTAAATACCTGCACAAAGATGGTAAATTTACCAGCGGCGCCGGCGTGTTTAAAGCAATCGAACATCAGCCGCCAGGCGAGGAACCGGATAACAAATATCCCTTCGTTCTTACCACCGGTCGAATTCTGTATCACTATAATATTACAACAGCCGGTAAGTCGAAGCAGCTAACTGAGTTCCGGCCCGAAGAACGGGCGATGATTCACCCTGTTGACGCCAAACGGCTAGGCCTCAATGACGGGGATATGATGACTGTCAGTTCCCGCCGCGGCTCAGTTCAAGCCAAAGCCTGGGTAACCGATGCCGTCTTGCCGGGTGGAATATGGATGTCCTTCCATTTCGCCCAGGCTCCGACCAACCAGGTTACCAGCGGTTTCTATGATAAAGTAACCAAAACCTATGAATATAAGGTATGTGCCGTAAATGTTGAAAAAGCGGCCGGTTAAGACCGCAGAAACAAGCGGACTGCAGGTATGACAGGTAAATAGAAATACAAAAACACCTCTCATGTCTTAAGCAATACGCTCTGGACAGGAGAGGTGTTTTTTGATCTTGACAGAAGGCTGATTACATCCGAATAAATGACAGCAAAGCCCGTATTGTACATGCAAAGTACAATACGGGCTCATTTTACTGCGGGATTACTTTGTATTTGGTAATAAGCTTTACCACATCCATAATGAGCTGAAGTTTTTCCGGCGGACATTCGCGGAGCAGCTGGGCGATGTCTGCCTTGAGATAATCCCGTGAATGATAAGAAATACCGGTAAGAAAATAGCCTGGCTCCGTATCCAGCAAACTTGCCAGCCGTACCAGCATTTCCAGGCTTAGCTTTGTTTTCCCGTTTTCTACCTGACTGATGTAAACAGTGGAAACTTCCAGGCTTTCGGCTACTTTCTCCTGTGTCAAACGTTTTTGTTTGCGAATTTTCTTAATTCGTTGACCAATTGCATTGTAATCAACATACACACACATCACCTGACTTTTACTATATCAATGTCCCGAAAATGTATACATAAAATTATTGATTAATATTAAGTTATGGATTAATATTTAATTTATAACTTAATATTAATTATGACGCAGGTGTTGCTGGCTAGTTCTTGCAAAATCCCGTCAAATTGACATACAGTAGAGGTGGGTAGGTGTTTTATAATTATGCTTGGTTAATACTCTCATTATCCGGAACGTTATTCGGTATAACCGGCTATTATCTGGACATAACCCTGCCGGGAAATTACGGTGGTTTATTGTGGACCGGAGTTACCGGTATCATTGCCGGCAGCGGTTTAATAGCCGGCAGCGTAATCCGGAAACTCAGCCTGCTTTCCCACACCGATTTTCTCACAGGCTTATGGAACAGACGCTATTTCTACCAGATCCTGCAAAAGCATTTTTGCCAGGCAGCGGCACAAAAACTGCACTTATGTGTTGCCATGATCGATGTCGACGGCTTCAAGACGATTAACGATACCTATGGGCATACGACCGGAGACCAGTTATTATCAGGTCTGGCAGCTCTTTTAAAAAGAAATGCAGGCAATACTGTCGTTACCCGTTGGGGAGGCGACGAGTTTGCCATCATTTTTACCGGGACTACGCTGGCAACCTCCTGGGAGATTATGGAGAGAATACGCCACCTCACGGAAACCACTTTTTCACCCTATCAACTGACAATAAGCGCAGGTCTTGTGCCACTAAGAGCAGGCCAGACATTACATGAGTTCCTGTTGCAGGCAGATCATGCTTTATACAAAGCTAAAATGCAAAAGAATGCAATTATTACTATCATCGATGATGAATTGCTTACACTTTAAAGATTTTGAAATTAATATTGGTATCAGGCTGCTTTGACGCCGCAAATATCCGTGCAAAGCCTAATTTGTCTGCTTCTTCACTTGATTCTCAGCAAATTACCCAATATTCCGCTGCGGCAGGAAATTACTGCTAAATTCTTGAATACTAAATATAGCAGACGGCTATTCACCCAACCTGATTATTGGCCGACTGAAAAAAATTGCTGGAGGCGTCAATATATGAAGAAAAGCAGGTTGCTTATAACGATCTTAACTTGCCTGCTGCTGTTAACCGGCAGCATTACCGCCCATGCAGCCAAAACAGCCCATTGGCATATTGAGAAAATCGGCTTGTACTCCATTCCTGAAGATTGGCAAACAACCGACCTGGTGTTTGCAATTTCAAAAATGATAACAGACGCCAGGGATAAGACAAATGCAGCTAAGCCGGCTCCTGCCAAACCGGCCGCCCCAGTCGATCCCCTGGTCCAGCTGAATAAAATGAACATCCAGTTATACCAGATTACAGCCAACGACGGTAAAGCCTACCGGACGGCCGTCCTTTTGTTTCACCGGGATAATAAACCTATGTCAGCCAGCGACAAGCCGTATTTCACCAGAGAGATGACCGCTGCCGAACGGCAGCAACTGGAGACAACCATCACCACCGCCACCCAGAAAGCGACAAAAGAGCTGTTCGCCGCCTATAATCAGAGCAGAGTAGGCATATCATTTTTTGAAATCAGCGCCCCGGACTATTTAACGATTAATAACCAGCCGGCCTATGGCCTGAGTGCCAGAATGCTGATGTCCATGTACGGAATCAACATGCCCTATTATGTTAAAGGCTATACCTTCAATAACAATGGCTATATGACAACCGCAATTCTAATGACAACAGACAGCGAACGCAGTTACTGGGAACCGCAGGTACGGAAAATGATTCAGTCATTTTTACCTGTCAGGTCTGCCGCCGAAATCCGGCAATAACATTCTGTTAAAAAACAAATTCCTGCAGGATAATTTGTTTTTTAGCAGAAAAGGTATATGGGAAGAGTTCCCTGTCAGCTTAAAAGATGTAAATTCATAGGGTGATACTTGATTGCTTTTCCCCTACGGTGCGGCTGCATTGCTAGGGGCTTTATCTTTTTTAGCAGCGACTGTGCCTTTATCTTACTATTTGTTGCAATTCTAGGAGGTCCACATGAAATGTATTAGCAAGTTTGTTTTGTTTATTTTGCTGGCAGTCATTCTGGCAAGCAATTCCGCCGCCGCCCAGCCAGTCACGCCAGGGTTGAATCTGGACCGTCTGCCTGAATGGGAGGTAACCACCTCCTCCCGCGGCGGAACATTACTGCTTTCAGACAGCCCGGAAATGGTCAGGGGCAACGGCATCCTTTATCAGGACAAGGTGTCCGGCCCTGTCCGGTTGTTCTTTTATCATGTAAATGAGTCGCGGGATGTAAAAAAGATAGCTGTGCTATTAACCAACTCCGGCAAGCAGGCCGCTCAGGTCCTGGTCAGCCAGGCTACGTTAGGCGGGCCAGGCAACTCCTGGCTACAGGTTGGCAAAGAAACGCAGGTCGCTTACTTTGGCGAAAAACAAACTTACCAGTTCAGCATTCCCCCGGCTGGAGTCATGCCATTAGATGCCAGCCTGGATGAAACTGCGATCGTGCCCAATATGCTGGTCAATGGCATTTATGATTTTGAGGTTGATCAACCGGTTACCGTTACGGTAATGATGCTGCCGGTAACCGAAAATAGCATCGCCTATGCCCGCTCGGCCCCGGTGCTGGCGGCTGACGAATGCCATTTACGTGGTACCTTTGCCGGTGCGAACAGGCAAATTACCCCCATTCAGGAGTATGACCCATTAATAGGGGCAGTGGCAGGCATCACCCTGGCTGACAATGACTTCGATCCTTACGTAAAGGGAATAGACGCCACCGATGGCTCAGCAGCACTTAATTATGGCAATTACGGCGTTGTCTATCAAATATTGCTGCCTTCCAAACAGGGTGGGAAAATTTCCTGCTACCTGGCTCCCCTGGGGGGGAGTTACGCCGGTGCTATCGGCATAAACCATTCTGAAGTAAATTGGAGCCCGGTGATTACCCCGCGTGACCGGCTTTATTTCGGGGATATCCGCAAAAAGGACTGGGAGTTTTTGGGTACCTATGACAGCGGTGATCCACTCTCCTTCACCTTCAGCCCCCCGGGAGCGTCAAATCTGCCGGTAAAAATTGTTATTGTCCCCCATTCCGGATGACAAACTGACGGCAGACTCTACGCTAAAAACCAACTTATCTATGGGATAAGTTGGTTTTTTAATTTCTCTTGCAGGATTTTTGTAATGAATGGTAAATTATATATTGATAATGATAATTATTATCGTTAAAGTTATTAACATCCGTAATTTTACATGTTACCTATTTTAAGGAGGCTAATAAGATGGCGCGAGTTTTGGTAGTTGATGATTCAATGATGATGAGGAATACGTTGCGCAAGATACTCGAAAACTCCAGACACACCGTAGCCGGGGAAGCAGCTAACGGCGAGCAGGCTATTGAGCGTTATCCGGCGTGCCGGCCGGACGTTGTAACAATGGATATTACCATGCCGGGCATAGGCGGGGTTGAAACAATCAAGCGCCTGATGAAATCGGACCCGGCGGCCAAGATCATTATTGTAAGTTCATCAGGCCAGAAGCATGTTATATTTGATGCATTACAGGCCGGTGCCAGAAACTACATTATTAAACCGGTCAGTGAAAGCAATTTGCTTCCGGTTATTGACCTGGTCCTGCAAGACAAGCAGACACCGGCGCCCAATCTCTAAACCGATTGCCGAAACGATCGTTTTTCACCTTGGACTACTTGATTAAAAAGGAGCAAACAGAATGTTTAATCAATATTTCGGGCATTACCTGTTAAATAAAGGTATACTTACTCCTGACCAGCTTTTTGAGTCACTTCAGTATGAACGTTCTACCCGGGTCAGGCTGGGTACCCTCGCCGTGGATGCCGGCCTGCTGACAGGCAAGCAGGCCGAAGAACTCCATAATCTGCAACGGATCAATGACAAAAAATTTGGTGAGCTGGCCCTCGAACAAGGCTATCTGACAGCAGAACAAGTAGACCGGTTATTGGCCGCTCAGGGCAAAGGCCATCTGGCATTGATTCAGGCCATCACCGACAGGGGCTATTTGACCTTAACAGCTATCGAAAAAGCATTAGCCGATTTTCACCATGAATACGGTATTATCGATGAGTCACCACTCACTGCCGATGATGCGGGGCTTAACAAGCTGCTGGATTTTTCCCAGGCCGGTGATAAAGCCGATCTGTTATATAGCTATGCCGGGCTGACCCTGCGCAATATTGTCCGCTTCTTAAACGATACACCTTTTATTCTGCCGCCGGCCACTCAAGCCAACGAAATCGGCAGCTGGGTTGCCTCTCAGCAGATCACCGGCGATCCGGCTGTTACAATTGATCTAATTATGGACGAGCAGACCGTGCTGGCAACAGCCAACCGGTTTAGTGGTGAAAACCTTATCAGCGTCGACGCTATGGCTCTTGACAGTATCGGTGAGTTTCTCAATGTCCACAATGGGGTCTTCGGCAGCCTGCTGTCCACCAAAGGCTTTAAGGTCGATTTACAGCCCCAGACAGTTCAGAAGCAGGAGCTTCCGCTCTGCAGTTCCGCTTACCGCCTGGCCGTCAATACCTCCCTGGGCCGGTTTGATTTCAGGCTGTCTGTATAATAACTTGCTGCCAAACAGTCCCCGGGATAAAGTCCGGGGACTGTTTTTTACTTCACCACTCACTGGCCAGGCTTGGGATATCAGGCATACCGTCCTGATTTGTTCGCCCGCAGCAGGGATTACTGACCAAATTAATTTTTTATAAAAATTTTAAATAAATTTATAGAAACTTTATAAACAGTTTAAAACAGCTTTAAGTTGATTAGTTACAATAACCTCAATCAGTTTAAGGAGGTTATTCTTACTATGAACAAACTCAAATTATTGTATGATGTGGTAAAGGCTTTGAAAAGCAAAGAGGTAATTACCGGTGTTCTTACGGCCGATGTGCAAAAAGATCAGAAAAAAATATTTTTCTTGCACAATGAGTTTGAGAAAAACCTGGCTACCCATCAGGTAAAAGCCAAGATTGTCACAGAATTGGATTATGGCGGCAAAGCAGTCAAGCATGAAAGCAGCAACGAATTTACGCTGAACCGGGATCATGAACACAGCCATTATCGGGGACGGCCCTTTCATCCCCATGGCCCGGGGTTTAGGCACGGTGGGTTCAGGGGCGGGTTGACCAAATTGTCGTTAGTCCTGAGTCTCTTAAATGCCCTGCAAGTGACAGAACAGGAGGATAAAACAATACTGCTGTCCCTGAACAGCACTGACCTGCCGCCCGATCTGCAAACACTGTTGTCAGAAAGATTGAGTTGTGGGCACCCGCACCACCGCCATCACAGCTTAATGAAAGAATTCGGCACAGTCGCTAACCCCCGGTTTATGGTTAGTATTTGCATTGACAAAAATTATGAGATCCAAAAGGCAGTGGCTACCCTCAGCGGTTCCGGAACAGATGAACAGGGCAAGCAGCAGGAATTAGCCGCCAAGGGTGAATTGAACTTTGTCTGGTAATATGACCGTACTAGTACCTTGCCAGCCCCAATCCAGTGAATACTGACGGTCTATTTTCCGCAAAATAGCCTCGCCATTACTCTACCGTTTTAGAGCTGACAAGTACCTTGTTGCAGGGCGCATTTTTTTGCGCCCTGCAACACTTTGGAATATAATGGTGTAGTGAGTAAGTTTTAAAATAAAAAAGCAGGGGATTAACATGTTCAAACATAGACGGCCTCAGGGCATTCATGCCCATCTACGGCGGCTGCATGACGGCCATGGCCATCATGGCCGGTTTTTACGCCATTATAAGTATTTTCGCTATCTGCGCCCGGCCTTTATTGTATTTAACCTGTTTATAATCTATCTCTTGTTCAGCTGGGTGGGGATCAAGGAAGTCGCTATTTTTTTCACTGTGGTAATCGGACTCAAGGAGTTGATTCAACTCCTGTTCCTGATGCGGTTGGAAAAGCGGATATTGCTGCCAATGGAGAAACTTAAACTGGGTTTGGATGAGGTTGCCCAGGGCAATTACAGCATTAAGCTGGAATATGATAAACCCAACGATCTTGAACTGTTAATAACTGCTTTTAATACTATGACCGAAAAACTATATGAAGGCGAAAAGCTGCAGGCCGAATATGAAGCCAATCGTAAAGCGCTTGTCGCTAATATCTCTCACGACCTGAAAACACCGATAACGGCCATTCAAGGATATATTGAGGCACTGGTTGAGGGAACAGTCACTGCCGGAGATGCCCAACACAAATATCTGAAAACCATTCAGCAGAATACGGTGTATGTGAATAAACTCATCGACGATCTGTTTCTGTTTGCCAAATTGGATATGCAAAAATTAGATCTCCATTTTGAGCGTGTGCACATCGGCCAGTTTATGCAGGATCTAATGGAAGAATACCGGTTTGAGCTGGCAGAGCAAAAAGTCGGTTTTCAATACAGCACCTGCCTGGAGACAGATTACTGGCTGCATCTGGATGGCAAAAGAATCCGCCAGGCTGTGAGTAACCTTATAAATAATGCCGTTATCCACGGCCCTGATCAGGCTTTGGCCATCACGACCCGGCTTTATCAGCAGGCAGACTCAATCTGTCTGGATATCAGGGATAATGGACCCGGTATCCCGGAAGACAAACTGCCGTTTATCTTTGACCGGTTCTATCAAATTAACGCCGAACGCCCCAAAAACTATGCCAATACAGGTCTGGGGCTCGCAATTGCCAGAGAGCTTGTAGAAGCACATCAGGGAAGCATTATTGTATCAAGCTGCCGGCAGGAGGGTACCTGTTTTACCATCAGGCTCCCTCTTCTTCAGGGACAGGAGGAGGAAAAGCATCCATGAAACGGGTTTTAATTATTGAAGATGATCTGGATATTGCCGAATTAGAGCGCGACTACCTGCAGCTGAACGGTTTTAGGGCAGATATTGCCCAGGATGGGCTGGCGGGCCTAAAAAAAGCCGTTACCGGTGCTTATGATGTGGTTGTCGTTGATTTGATGCTGCCTGGTAAAGATGGTTATGAGATCATCAGAGAAATCCGTAAAACCCTGGAGATACCGGTTATTGTTGTTTCTGCCAAAAATGACGATATTGACAAGATCAGAGGCCTCAATTTCGGGGCCGACGATTATCTGACCAAACCCTTTAGTCCGGCTGAACTGACAGCCAGAATAAAGGCTCATAGCAAAAGGTACGAGCGGCTCAGGGGACACAAGCCGGCTTATGAAGTAATCCAGTACAAAGGCCTGGAAATTGATACGGCCTCTCATAAAATTCTTGTCAATGATAAAGAAGTACAGCTTACGGCCAAAGAATATGAGTTGTTAGTATTCCTCGCTTCCAATCCCAATATTGTATTCAGCAAAGATCATATTTTCGATATGATCTGGGGGGATGAATACTGTGGCGATACGGCCACCGTCGCGGTGCATATCCAGAAAATACGTAAAAAAATTGAAAAAGATCCGGCCAACCCCGAATATATTGAAACCCTCTGGGGAACAGGCTACAGATTCAATCCGGTATAACGGGGAACAGCATTTTTCCAGCGTTTTTGCAATAAAATGGTCACTTTTTCTACCACCTGAATACTATGTAATAACTGCTTATGTAATATATTTCAGGAGGTGGCATTAAGTGACAATGCAAGATACCAGGGCTGAGCTTACCAGGTTCTTAACCCATTCAGTCGGACAACAAGTCGAGTTGGAAATACTTGAACGGTTTCAATTAAGAGGCACATTGACAGCTTACGATGATGCCAGAGTAAATCTCACCGATGTTGTCCTCGCAGCTAATGAACAAGCTGTTGCTTTCCCCTGCTATACGCTTGATGTAAAACATATATCTAACTACTCTGCAAACCGGGTTGTTTTTCCCTATAACGTTGCCTTTCGCAAAATAACACCCGTAAGTGGTTTCGATACGGCAAACCCTGATAATGCCAGGCAAAACAACTACGCCTGGTCAATGGCGGAACTGGGAGATTACATTTATGTGGGTACAGCCAGAAATATTCCTTATGCTATCTTAAGCGGCGGATTATTCGGGGATATTCCGGTTCCGCCAGCCCTGATACCCCGCGATGTCGATAACGCCGGCGAGATCTGGCGCTATAAAAAAGATGGCACCGCCGGCTGGCAGCGAGTGTATAAAGCGCCGCCGGCCCCATTAAATATTGGCTTCCGCTATATGATTGCCTACAATAACGCCCTGTACGCAGGCGCGTTTACACCGGCAAGCCCTGAGTTATTAATCCTAAAATCGGTAGACGGCGAAACCTGGACACCCCTCACCTCAAATATTCAGGGATATTCAACCAGAGCCATTGTTGTCCACCAGGGTCGTCTGTTTATGGGAGCCCTGCCGTTAACCGGTGTTGCCGCAGCACAGTTATTCACAACGACTGATCCCGAGCTTGGCTGGGAAAAAGTAGATCTCGCCGGCGACGCCGGCAGCAATCCCCAGGGTAATATCGATTTGCTGCTAAGCTATAATGATCAGCTCTATGTGGCCACAGCCCTGCCGACAGGTTTTGAACTCTGGCGTACCAAGAATACCCTGCCCCAGCTAAATGACTGGAAACTGGTTGTCGATAAGGGCGCCGGCGATGCCCGCAATGAGCACCCCTGGTCGCTGGCGGTGTTTAAAGACCATATCTATATTGGTACAGCCATTGAGGTTGCTATTCTAAGCATTAATCCCGACGATCCGCTTGTACCGCCGAAAGGCTTTGATGTTATCCGGGTTGCGCCGGACGACAGCTGGGAATTGATTGTCGGGGGAATTCCGGTCAGTCCCACAGAGCCTGTCACCGGCACACGCGGACTGCCGTTAAGCGGTTATCCTTCCGGATTTGGCGACCTGACCAATGGCTATTGCTGGCAGATCCAGGCTTTTGATGACAAACTTTATCTCGGCACCTGGAGCTGGAATAATCTGATACCTCAGATTATCTCCGTAATCCCCGACATCGTGGAAACATTACTGCCGGCTAACGCATCGGACACAATTACACAATTCCTGCGATTGATATTCTCCGCTCATCTGACGAATACACTTTATGTTATTGGTTACAGATCACTTGGCTGTGATCTCTGGGAATCAAATGACGGCATTCTTTGGCTGCCGGTCTCGCTGAATGGTTTGGGGAATCCCTATAATTATGGTGTGAGAAAACTATTTGCTGCTTCTGATCAAAACCTGTACCTGGGGACGGCAAACCCGTTCCAAGGCTGTGAAGTCTGGGTAAAAAACGCTCAATAAAATAAATAATCGGCAACAAGGCATACCGCCTGCTCGGGTAGGAGCAACAGTCACAAAACACAAATCAAGCAGCTTTCCCTGACAGGGAAAGCTGCTTTTTTACACTCTGGCTCTTTAATGAATATTAAAACTTGCCTTCAGTCTCTAGATCAAATTTATCGCTGTAAAGTTTAATACACCGGAATATTCTGCCTGAACATCTCGGCAATGATCGTTTCCATCGTGTACATTCCCGGTGGCTTGCCTAGCAGAAAATTCACGGCAAAGATAGAACCCTGACCAAAGGCTGCCCTGCTGATGCTTTCATGAGACAACCGGATCGTCTGGTTCGGCATACCAAAGATGATTTCATGACGGCCGACAATGCCGCCGACGCGAATGGAATTCAGATGCTCTTCCACATTAAGGTTAAGCACATTGGCAATCCTTTTCGCGGTTCCCGATACCTCTTTTTTCCCCTTAAAATGCTCCTCAACAATCTCAATGTCGGCATGGGGCGCTATTTTTTGTAAAATCTGCGCCGCAACCATAAGGACGTTAATCCCTAACGTAATATTGGGAGAATACAGTACGGGTGTAAACTCTGCATAGGATCTCAATACTGCCAGCTCTTCCGGCTCATATTGGGAAATGGCAGAAATGACGGGGATTCCCGCCTGTGCGGCTTTTGCATATAAATAGACACCTGTCGAGTCTGAAAAGTCCACCAGTGCATCTACTGGCCTTTCTCTAAAAAAACAATCATCAATGTCATCGACGGAGAAAATTTCCCCTGCGTCAAACTCATGCCCCAGCAAGCGGCTGGCGTATTTTTGATGATCAGCATCACCTTTACGAACTACCCAATTCAGAGAAAACATGCTGTCCTGTAAAAATTCATTAGCCACAACTTTGCCGGTTTTTCCAAAACCGAAAATACCTATCCTGGTTTTCCTCATTATACGCCTCCTTAAAACTGTTTGTTCCTTTTCTACCCTCATCCTGCATGTTGATAGAAAAATTGCAAAACCAGCTTATGAGAAGGATTCTCAAAGATATTGTTTATCTTTGAAGAACGGCAGGATTCATACATCCTTCTCTTTCAACGCCTACGAGGTTAGCTGACGGATTCGGGCAGAAAGAAATTCGCCCTACCTGCTTGCACAGGATTCACCCCAAAGATGGTTCCCCCGCTTCCATTTACATGAAACTCGGCGATTGCCTTTAATAAAAAAATTTGTATTTTTTATGTTTAATTATACCTGTTTTACCTTTTATTTACAATTAAAAAGTGACAATTATGCCTTCTGCTTGCAATGTTGCCAATAGCCAGGTCTTCCCTTACAGCATATCATGGATAGTGACTATTTACAAGACAAAACCACCGTCCCTGTGTCAGCATACAAAAACTCCTGCACTTAAATTGCGTGCAGGAGTTACTTGGCTTGTGCCAAGTCTTTTGGGTATAGCCGTTCTTGTGCCCACAGAATTTATTGGTTAAATCAGCCCGTAAGCCTTCATTTCCGCCCGTAGCAACTCGAGATTATCCTCACTGATTTCCGTTAACGGCATCCGGCATTGACCAGCCTTGTACCCTAACAGATTGACAGCGGCTTTAATCGGAATCGGGTTCACTTCGCAAAATAACGATTTTATAAGATTAAGGGTTTGCAGTTGCAGTTTGATTGCACCGTCAAGGTCTCCCTGGACAAATTTCATCACCATATCATGGGTATCGCGGGGAATGATATTGGCCATAACCGAGATAACACCCTTCCCGCCCAGTGACAATACCGGCAGAACCATGTTGTCATCACCTGAATACACAGTAAAATCCTCACCACATAGATTTACCACATCACCTACCTGCCCCAGGTTACACTCTTTCACGGCAATAATATTATCAATTTCCGCCAAGGCTTTGATTGTCTCAGGATTCAAATTCAGATTGGTACGGCTGGGTACATTGTACAGGATTAAGGGAATACCGACACTGTCGGCAATAAGCTTGAAGTGGCCGTACAATCCTTTTTGGGTAGCTTTATTATAATAAGGCGTAACTGACAGCAACCCGTCAGCCCCAACTGCTTCCGCCGCTTTCGATAATTCGATGGCATGGCGGGTGTCATTGCTGCCGGTACCGGCAATAACCGGCACCCGTTTATTAATTGCTTTTACCGCAAATTTAATCGCATCAATATGCTCCTCATCCGGCATGGTTGAGGCTTCACCGGTAGTACCGCAAACGATAATGGCATCTGACCCGCCCTTAATCTGAAACTCAATCAGCTCTGTGAAAGCCTGATAGTCAATTCCGCTGTGTGTAAAAGGAGTGACAATAGCTACTCCGGAGCCGATAAATAATGGTTTTTGCATTAGTCTAACCGCCTTTATTTATATTTTAAATTAGATCTTCACTCTATACAACGCGTTAACGAGTGGCTAACTGGTAAGTGTTTACAAAAAGCATACGTCACACGCCTGATGGTGGAGTCCTTGTATACTTTATTCTACCATATCCCGGATAAAAAAAGCATCTTTCCTGACTATACCGCAGAATCTTCAAAAAATCATTACCTTTTGGGCACTTTCAACTTCCACGCTGACCTAGTCAACACTTTTCTCGTCTTTAAATACCTCCATCTCCCCACAACACACAAACATATTATTCAATAACAAACCACACAGAATTTTTCTGATTTTCTGTACCGATAATATCAATATTCCAATTCCGGTATAATAAATCCTGCCACATCAGCATGAATTTAATAGTTGTTCCCTATATTCTGCCACTGGCAACTACGATCTATATCTGGAGTTAAATGTTTTCTTATACCCTATTGACAAAAAACCGTCGTCCTGTGATAATGAATAATAACTAAACAACATCCATTGCAAAAGCACGAATAACAACCACAAGTGTAAACAAAGACTTTACAGGGAAACTGACCAATTACATCACTACAAGTAATGATTGGGATTAAAGCAACAGGAGAAACACTCAGAGAGTCGGCGGTTGGTGCAAGCCGGTGTGTGACTGTTGCCGTTACCTCGCCCATGAACTCTCCAGTTGACATGTATACATTGTGAAGTATACATCAGGCTGAAGCGCCACCCTGCGTTAAGGGGAATGCCCGGTCTATACCAGCGGGCATAAAGAGTACAATGTAGGGTGGTACCGCGAAATCGCCCCTACTGGCAGAGCTATCTGCCAGTAGGGGTTTTTACTTTTCTTAGGGAGGTTGAGAAAGTAAACTTGGCTTGTGCCAAGTCCCGCAGGAGACCGGCAGAAGCCGCCTGTGCCCTTTAAGTCATAGTCTTTTTTATATCCATAGAATTTATTTGTAAAATCTGGCAGACTAAAAAAAGGAAGAGGGAGATTTGTATGTTTAATGTAAAAAAATGGACGACAGCCACACTGGCCATGGTATTTGCCGCTGCCGTCGCCGGCTGTGGCGGCAATCAACCAGCCGCCCCGGCCGGTCCGGAATCAGGCAACACCGCTAAAATCGGGGTAGTATCCTATCTAACCGGCGGCGGTGCTGCTTATGGTGAAGCGATTAAACAGGGTTTGGAGCTGGCCCGGGACGAAATTAACACCAAAGGAAAAGTAAAAATTGACCTCATTTTTGAAGACTCAAAAGGGGATAAGAATGAAGCTATTAATGCCACTAATAAACTCATTCATAAAGATAATGTAGTTGGCATAATTGGCCCGACCCTGAGTGGAGAAATGTTTGCCGTCGGCCCGATTGCCAGTCAGGCCGGGGTGTCAATTATGGGTACTTCAACCACCGCGGAAGGAATAACAGATATCGGTGATTATGTCTTCCGTAATGCCTTGCCTGAATCACTGGCCATTCCCCATGCAGTAAAGAAAGCCAAGGAAAAACTCGGCTTAAAACGAGTAGCCGTCATGTATTCAAACAATAATGACTGGGCTGTATCCGGCTTTAAAACCTTTGAACAGTCGATAAAAGACAATGCCATGGAAATTGTTGCTGTTGAAACTTTTGCTGATAAAGATACTGATTTTTCTGCCCAGCTGACCAAGATTGCCGCCCTTAAACCTGATGCAATTATGGTTGCCGGCTTATACCAGGAAGCCGCACTGATTTTAAAAAAGGCCAGGGAAGTAGGCATTACCGTGCCGATTGTCGGCAATAACGGTTTCAACTCCCCTCAATTGATTAAAGCCGGCGGCACTGCGGCGGAAGGAGTTGTTGTAGCCAGCCCCTGGTTCCCTGGCAAAGAAGATGAAAAAGTCAAGAAATTTGTAGCAGCCTACAAGGCAAAATATAACAAAGAACCTGACCAATTTGCCGCTCAGGCCTATGATGCCCTGTATATTATGGCCGATGCCTTAGAGAAAGCCGGCACCACTACAGACCGGAAAAAACTCAGGGACAGCCTGGCCAACGTAAAAGATTTCCCTGGTGTTACCGGCAAATTTGCTTTTGATGCCAAACGCAACCCGGCTATGGATGTTACCATCCTTGTCGTCAAAGACGGCCAATTCACAGAATTAAAATGATTGAGAAGAAGGCAGTGTAAATTCTGCTAGATTAAAAAAAGAGGAGTGAAGTTCGTGTTCTTGCAACAAGTGGTCAACGGCCTCACTTTAGGTAGTACCTATGCAGTCATTGCCTTAGGCTATACCTTAATCTTCGGCGTACTAAACATTGTGAATATGGCGCATGGCGAAATATTCATGATTGGGGCTTTTGTCGGCTTGATGCTTGTCACAAAGTTCAATATCGGTATTATCGGCGCTCTTGCCGGCGCCATGATTACCGGGGCCGTGCTTGGTTACCTGCTGGAACGGGTAGCCTTGCGCCCCCTGCGCCGCAAGGAAGTCTCCCATCTGGCACCGCTGATTAGTACGATTGGTGTATCAATCTTTCTGGAAAGTCTCGCCCTTAAGGTATTTGGACCGCAGGCCCAGTCCTTTCCGACAGTGTTTGCCGGCCAACTGCTGGATCTGGGAATATTTAAAATTTCGATTATCCAGCTTATTATTCTGGCTATTTCCTTTGGGCTCATGTTTGTGCTGCGCTTTTGGCTGGCCAAAACCAAAGCCGGTAAATCAATCCGGGCCACAGCGGAAAATATTGAAACAGCAGGTCTCTTAGGTGTTGACACCCGCAGGGTCATTGTTATGACGGTAATGCTGGCTTCCGGGCTCGGCGCAGTAGCCGGTGTCCTTGTCGGACTGGCGTTTAATGCCGTTGAACCGACTATGGGCATTACTATGGGGTTTAAAGGCTTAGCGGTATTAATCCTGGGCGGTCTTGGCAATATAACCGGCGCCATGGTTGGCGGCTTACTCTTAGGGATTGCTGAGGTATTCAGTGTTGCCTACGGCGATTCATCCTACCGCGACGCCGTCGCCTTCGGCTTAATTATGATCTTATTATTTGTGCGGCCCCAGGGCTTGTTTGGGGGCAGCGCGCCCCAGGGAGGGCGGTAACTATGGACACCCTCTTAAATCCGTATTATCTCCAAATTCTGATGTTTGTTCTGATTAACGCTATGTTAGGTATTAGCATTTATTTAACCCTGGCAACAGGACAATTATCGCTGGGAAATGCCGGTTTCATGAGCGTCGGTGCCTATACCTCCGCCCTATTGACACTGAAACTCGGTTTTCCCGTCTATCTGGCCATACCGGCAGGGGGTCTGGCCGCCTGCCTGATGGCGGCAGTCATTGGAATTCCGGCTACCAGGCTGCAGGGCATATACCTGGCAATTGCCACCCTCGGCTTTGGTGAGGTAGTCAGAGTCATTATTCTCAACCTCAAAATCACCAACGGGGCATTAGGCCTCTCCGGCATTCCCTCATTGGGGGTGCTGATTGGCAAACAGCTTTCTGCCCTGGGGTACAGCCAAGGTTTCGCCGGTTTCAGTTTGCAGCAGATCAGTAATTTATCTGTCATCGCCCTATTGGCAGCCATCCTCGCTTTTATCGTTTTTTTTGCCGTCCGGTTGCGCAATTCCCGGATTGGCCGGGCCTTTGCCGCTATTAAAGCCGATGAACATGCGGCTGAAGTATCAGGTGTAAATACCACCCATTACAAGCTGCTGGCCTTTTTTCTCGGGGCGTTTGTGGCCGGGATTGCCGGCGGGCTGGCAGCCCATATCACCTTTTACATCGGGCCCAAGGACTTCTCCTATCACCGGGCCGTTGAAATCCTGCTCTTTGCCGTATTCGGCGGCAGTAATGTGGTATGGGGACCGCTGCTGGGCTCGGTCATATTGACAACCCTGCCAGAAGTACTGCGGTCGGCTGCCGACTACCGGGCCATGATTTACGGTGGTATTCTGGTTGTCATGATGATCTTCCGCCCGCAGGGATTAATCAGTGAAGATACCCTCCGCTATTGGCAGTCTAAACTTAAAATTTCAACAGCAAACGAACAGCCGGAACCCACAAGGAGGTCAGCAGGATGATCCTGACACTGGAAAAAGTCAGTAAGAATTTCGGGGGACTGGCAGCGTTATCTACTATTAGTTTTCATGTCAATAAAAATGAGATTCTCGGGGTAATCGGACCTAACGGTGCCGGCAAGACCACTCTTTTCAACCTGATTACCGGCGTATTGCCGCCTAGTGAAGGCCGGATTGTTTATCAGGATAAAACCATTGTCGGCCTAAAGCCCCATAAGATCACCAAACTGGGGATTTCCCGTACCTTTCAGAATATCCGCCTGTTCGGTCAGATGACTGCCCTGGAGAATGTTATGGTTGGCGCTCACTGCCGTACACACGCCGGTATTTGGCAAGGCTTATGGCAGACCGGGGCGCAGCGGCAGGAGGAAAAGACCATTAAGGGCCGGGCCCGCGCCATGCTGGAATTAACAGGCATCGGCGACGAAGCCAACACCCTGGCCGGCGCCCTCTCCTACGGTAAACAGCGCCGTCTCGAAATTGCCCGGGCCCTGGCCTCTGACCCCGAATTACTGCTGTTGGATGAACCTGCCGCCGGCATGAATGAAAGTGAGACAGAAGACTTGCGGTTACTGATCGCGCAAATACAACAGCTAGGCAAGGCCGTCATCCTGATAGAACATGACATGCACCTGATGATGAACGTATGTGAGCGTTTTGTCGTATTAAATTTTGGCCGGAAAATTGCCGAAGGATCGCCTGCCAGCATCCAGGAAAATCCGCAGGTAATCGAAGCCTATCTGGGAAAGGAGGATATGTGAGATGCTTGAGATTACCCAGTTAATTGCCGGTTATGGCAATATCAAAGCATTAAAAACAGTCAGCCTCGCTGTCCCCCAAGGCGCCATTGTCTCTTTAATTGGTGCCAATGGCGCCGGCAAGACAACTACCATGAAAGCCATCATGGGCATGGTTCAGCCGGCAGCAGGCCAAATCTCCTTTCAGGGGCAAAACATTACCGGTCTGGCTGTGCATAAGGTAGTCGGCAAAGGCATCTCGCTAGTGCCTGAGGGCCGCAGCATCCTCGCGCAAATGACGGTGTTGGAGAATTTGGAGATGGGTGCGTATCAACGTACAGACACCACCGCTATCCAAAGCGACCTGGAAAAGGTTTTTGCCCGCTTTCCGATACTCGCCGAACGCAGGCAGCAGTTGGGAGGAACTTTGTCCGGCGGTCAGCAGCAAATGCTGGCCATCGGCCGGGCCTTAATGGCCCGGCCAAAGCTGCTGCTCCTGGATGAGCCTTCCATGGGCTTGGCGCCACTGGTAGTTGCTGATATATTTAAAGTAATCCAGGAAATTAATGCCGAAGGGACAACCATCCTGCTGGTTGAACAAAACGTCCGCCAGGCAATTAAGATTGCTCATTATGCCTATGTCATGGAGACAGGCCGGATTGTTCTTCACGGCCCAGCCGCTGAAATTGCCAATGATCCCAGAGTGATGGAAGCCTATCTGGGCGGCAGGCAAGTCTGCTAGTCAGCACAAATCTGTATTAATGAAGAGAATTACAGCCAATCACTTAGGAAATATAAAACCGTGTTAAATTCACGCCAAATTTAACACGGTTTTTTCTACTTCGCGGACAAGAAGATCTGCAACTGTTGCCAGGTTTGTTTATCAGAGCATCAGACCGATTCCCTGTGCTATCCTGCTGCCCAGGTCACGGTCTGTCTCTAAGAAATGTTCAACCATTCTTCTTTGAATAGGCTCATAGGCCTGACTCAGGTTTTCAACAATATTGGCGACCAGGTGTCTCTTTTGCGTCGCTGACATAGACCGATACCTGAAGCGGGCCTGATAATAAATATCCCCGGCTATCTCTTTCCGGACTATACAACCGGAAACATGGTTCTGGGCAGGCTTCCCGGTCACTGGGGCCGGCATGGGCGTTCCGCCCCCTAATGTATTAGGTAAATAATTGGCAACACCGTCGCTGTACATGGTTTGCATGGCTCCGTCCTGCATCTTGTTATCTGCCGGTTTTCGCGGCATATTAGTAGGCAATTCTAAATAATTAACACCTAACCGGTATCTTTGTGTATCCCCATAAGCAAAGACACGGCCCTGCAGTATTTTATCATTGGAAAACTCTATTCCTGGCACAATAGCCGCCGGCGAGAAAGCAGCCTGTTCAATGTCGACAAAAAAGTTTTCCGGATTTTTATTTAGCACCATTTTCCCTACCGGCATTAACGGAAATAAATCATCAGGCCATATATTAGTGGAGTCCAAGGGATCAAAGGGCTGTTCACATTCATCTTCCACATTCAATATCTGTATTCTCAGCTCAAACTCAACCTGCTGGCCGGCAGCAATGCTATCAAATAAATCCCGCCGGGCTATGTCCGGGTCTGTCCCGGCAAGCAGGGCTGCCGTCTTGCCATCTATGTATTCAACACCGGCACAGGGCTCCCAGTGATACTTGACATAAACTTCTTCCCCGCGCAGATTGACCCATTTATACGTGTTGACTCCATACCCCGGAATGGTTCTGAAACTTTTGGCAGTACCATTATCAGCAAACAAATACGTGAGAAAATTGATTGATTCCGGCCGCAATGACATAAAGTCCCAAAACCGGCTGGCGGCTATCGGCCCGCCCCGGACATTAGTAACCGGGTCAGGCTTCAGGGCATGAACCAGGTCGGGAAACTGAATTGGGTCTCTAATCGGAAATACCGGGATATGGTTGCCTACAATATCATAATTGCCTTCCTCTGTGTAGAATTTTACCGAAAACCCTCTGATATCCCGCACAGTATCCGCCCCGCCCAGCGAGCCGCCCGCTAATGAAAACCTGACAAACACAGGCGTTACCTTTTCCGGATCCTGCAAAAAATCGGCTTTAGTCCATGACGCCAGAGAGTTATACGGTCTAAAATGACCGAAAGCTCCGGCCCCCTTGGCATGCAATACTCTCTCAGGAATCCTTTCCCGGTCAAAATGGGCAATTTTCTCCAGAAAAACGATATCCTCAAGTAAAATGGGTCCCCGCTGACCTACACTCAAGGATTGCTGATCGTTGGTAACAGGCGCCCCCTCATTGCTGGTAAGATAGCGTTTTGGCATATCCTCTCCCCCAAATCATAAAATCTATTATGATTATATTGAATAGGAGGATTACTCATGAATAAGTTTTAGTCATTACCTGCAGCAAACTCAGAGATAGCCAAACAAAGGGACAACTAATATACAGCAAGAAATAATTACAATGTAACGGTCCTGGAAGATCCCTTCGTGTCGTTAAAAGTTGCTTCACCATCTTCGATATAAAAGAGCTCAAAAATAGCATCGTCAATACTATACATCTTGCTAAAAGCAGGCACGGCATCCAAGGCAGCCTGCCTGGTTTCCCGAGTGGTATTAAATACAGCTTTACCTTTTAAGCGTAACCAGTCACCTGTTTTTGAAATTATGCTGACTTCAAAGTTAGGATTTGCTTTGAGCTGTTTGTATACATTCTTCTGATTGCTGGTGCTAAAATAGAGTTTGCCTTCAAACTCCATAACAAAGCCAACCGGTCGCACCTTGGGGATATTGCCATCGACTGTAGCGAGATAAACTATTCTGTTTTCTAATAGAAACGCAAGAACCTCATTCATAACTTAAACACTCCTTTATTTTTCATTATTCTTTCCCTTTCTTTTCCCCTTTTAAAAGTACCTCTATCTAGTAAGACTACATTTCATCTCATTTATTGCATAAGATTATGAAGTTTAACGGGACACAGGGGACAGGGAATTGGTTTATCTTTAAAGAGAAAACATCCCCCTACTACTCTGCAATATCGTTTGAAAAAACACTCCCCTGCTGGTAAACAGTTCTTTCTGTCTGCCTTCAGGGGAGCCTAAAAAATTCAGGGGGTCAGTGTCCGGATCTGCTGCACTCCGCAGATCGGGCTGTTTTACAATTTTTCTATTTTAGTAAAGGCTTCATCCATAGCTTCCGTAATCCCTCGTTTCATTGCCGTACCGATTCCGGGAACGCCAATCGAGGTAACTTTATTATTGCCTTTGCCGGTTGTTTGGAAAGTAGTAACTTTATCTGAGTCTTTGGCGTAGATTTTATAACGAAGTTTAACCTCGCTTTTGGCCGAAGTCGAGAAAAAACTGACATGCCTGGAGTTCATAAAATGCACGATCTCCATGGCAATCACATAGTCGGCACCTGTCTCTTTTGATAGCTTGGCCATTAGATTATTTTCCGGTAATTCCTTATTGGACGGGTCAAACTGATTTGCCGCTAAAATACTTTGCACTTTTTCGGCAGGGGCGATTTGATAGTTTTCATTGCTGAATTGTTGAGTAAACTTCTCTTTGACTGTTTCGCCTATGTAATCTTTGGTTTCCTCGGTAGAATTAATATAAGGCAAAATGAGTACCTGTTTGGCAACAGATTCTGTTGCCGTGGGATCAGCCGCCGCGCTGGCGATACTAACTGCAAACATAGAACAGAGCAGGATCATTAAACACAGCATAACCTTTTTCATTTGACCATCTCCCAAAATTATTATTTCCTTGCATATTATACCATTTCTCTTTTTTAAATCCAAGAATATTCCAACAATTAATTTTACACTTGATTCTCTTTTTAAAGAAAAACATTCAGATACTACTCTGCAATATTCGTCCACTAAACTGCGATTTTAATTTTCACAAAAGCAAGAGTCAACTCACATTTTCTACGTGAGTTGACTCTTGTACTGTAACCGGCCCGATGTTATGAGAATAGCCGGTTAAAACGCTTGGTGCTCTGTCCGTTCAATAATCTCATCCTGCAGGTCTTTGGTAAGATTATTAAAGTAATCGCTATAACCTGCTACTCTGACAATCAGGTTGTTATATTGTTCAGGGTTCTTTTGCGCCTCTCTTAAGGTCCCGGCATCAACAATATTGAACTGAATATGATGACCATCCAGTTTAAAGTAAGCCCGAATCAGATCTTTCAGCTTCCTCAGCCCCTCTTCGCCTTGCACGACCTGAGGGGTAAACTTTTGATTCAGCAAGGCCCCGCCGGTCCTAAGCTGATCCATTTTGGCTGCTGATTTAATGACTGCCGTCGGACCGTTTTTATCCGCTCCCTGCACCGGTGAGATTCCTTCGGAAAGAGGCCGGCCGGCTTTACGCCCGTCCGGGGTAGCGCCGATTACGGCCCCAAAATAGACGTGGCAGGTGGTCGGCAGCATCTCGATCCGGTAGGTGCCGCCGGTCGGGGTTTTCCGGCCGTTTACCACCTCATGGAAAATCTCAAAGACTTTGAGCATAATTTGATCTGCATAATCATCATCATTACCATATTTCGGGGTTTTGTTCAGCAGCAGCTGACGTACCTTTTCCTGCCCGGCAAAATCAGCCTTTACAATATCCAGCAGTTCTGTCATCGAGAATCTTTTATGATCAAACACATGATATTCAAGGGCGGCCAGGCAGTCGGTTATACTGCCGATGCCAACGCCCTGGATATACCGGGAGTTGTATCTGGCGCCACCGGCATTATAATCCCGCCCCTTGGCAATGCAATCGTCAATAACAATCGACATGAATGGAGCCGGCATATACTTGGCATACAGCATTTCAATGATATTGTTGCCTTTAATTTTAATATCAACAAAATGTTTCACCTGCTGCTTAAAGGCCGCTAACAGCTCATCCAGGGACGTAAACTGCGCCGCCGCTCCTGTTGTAAGCCCCAGTTGTCTGCCTGTGCGGGGATCAACCCCATTGTGGAGGGTGATCTCCAGGATCTTGACAAGATTCAAATACCCGGTCAGGATATAGGCTTCTTTGCCAAAGCAGCCAACCTCAACACAGCCGCTGGTGCCGCCGCCGCGGGCGTCTTCCAGACTTTTTCCCTGACGCAGAAGTTCTTCCAGCACCGCATCGGTATTAAAAACCGAGGGAAAACCCATACCGGCCCGGATAACCTCAGCCGCCCGGAGTACAAACTGATCCGGATTTTTCCGGCTGATCTGCACATTGGTGCTAGGCTGCAGCAGCTCCATTTCCTCGACAATATCCAGCAGCAAATAGGAAACCTCATTGACGCCGTTGCTGCCGTCCGGCTTTATCCCGCCGATATTGATATTGCAAAAGTCCGTATAGGTGGCACTTTCCTGGAGAGTAATCCCGACCTTGGGCGGCGCCGGCTGGTTGTTAAATTTCACCCAGAAGCATTGCAATAATTCTTTAGCCGCTTCCCGTGTCAGGGTTCCGGCCTGAATTTCCCGTTCATAGAACGGAAACAGGTGAATGTCCAGCTTGCCCGGGCAGAAAGAATCCCAGGTATTTAATTCAGTAATTACACTGAGGTGGACAAACCAGTAGGTCTGCAGCGCTTCCCGGAAGGATCTCGGTGCCTGGGCCGGAACATGACGGCAAATCTCCGCGATCTCCTCTAATTCTTTTTTCCTGGCCGGATCTTGCTCCCTGCCGGCAAGCTCGCTGGCTTTATCGGCATGTCTGCGGGCAAAGGCAATAATCGCATCACAGCAAATTGCCATCGCTGTTAATTCTTCCTGCTTGTCATACGCTTCAGGGTCCTGTTGATAATCAAGGGCTGCCAGCCGGGCCTCAATATCTTTTTTAAAATCGAGAAAACCCTGCCGGTAGATTTGCCCCCCGGCAACCGTATGGCCTGGCGCCCGCTGCTCCATAAATTCAGTATAGATTCCAGCCTCATAGCACTCTTTCCAGGCCGGTGTCATTTGGTCAAACATTAAGTCGCGAATCGCTTTTCCCTGCCAGAAGGGAATAATTTCTTCCGCCTGAATGCGTTTAGTCTCCTGGTCAACCTTAAAGAATATTTTATCCCGCTTATCCATAACATCAAAATCTTCGACAGTATGGCAGCATAACTCGGGATAGGTCGGAGCTTCCTGCGGCCCTGTACCCCGCTCGCCGACAATGAGTTCACCCTCATTAATGCAAATGGTCTTATTCTCCATAAGATACTGAAAGGTCAATGCCCGCAGAACCGGAATAGAAACCTTACCTGCGTATTGTTTATAAGCTGCGGTTACCAGCCTGGCTCTCTCAATCGATAACCGCGGCACGGAAGCAACACTCTGATCCCGCAACATTTGCACCCTGTTATTAATGTTCTTAGCTGTGGCCACTTCTCTCACCCTCCTATTTTTGCCTTTATGCCAAATGGCACCAACACTTGTGAAAGCTCATCCATTTGTTTATTTGTAAGCGGCTGCAGGTCTTCAAGCCGGTAGGTTTTGCCCAGTCGCCTGTACTTATCGGCAGCAATATTATGATAAGGCAATAGAAAAACTTCCTTTAGATGCAAAGACGACAAAAAAGCACCCATTGCCTTTATATTTTCCTCATCATCATTGATACCAGGTATGATAGGTACCCGAATCCTGATTTTACTGTCACTGGCGGCAAGTTTTTTCAGATTCGCCAATATAAGCTGATTGGAGACACCTGTATACTGCTTGTGCCTGCTGTCATCCATGTGCTTGATATCATAGAGAAATAAGTTCACCTTGTCTTTTATCCTGTCAAGTACCGGCCAGGCGGCATACCCGGAGGTATCTAAAGCGGTATGCAGGCCACCGGCTTTACAGGCGGTAAGCAGACCATCCAGAAAATCCGGCTGCAGCAAGGCCTCACCGCCGGAGAATGTAACCCCGCCGCCTGATTCTTCATAAAAAACCCGGTCTTTTTCAACCTCTTTCATAACCTCGGCCACAGTCATCAGCCTGCCGGTCCGTTCCATAGCGCCGGTTGGGCATATGTCGGTGCAGGCTGCACACAGACTGCATTTTTCGCCGGCTTTTACTAACCCCAGATCAGTAATTGCCAGGGCTTCATTGGGGCAACTTTGCACACAGTCACCACAGCCGATACATTTATTTTTGAAAAAAACTACCTCTGCCGGCATCGCCAGACTTTCCGGATTATGGCACCACTGACAGGCTAAAGGACACCCCTTTAAAAAAACAGTAGTTCGAATTCCCGGACCATCGTGGATTGAATATTTCTGGATGTTAAATACAGTTCCTGTCTGCAAAAAATCACCTCCTGTCATTACATACTATTTGCAAGCATTAGCGTCTAGCGCAACCAGGCTGCCTGACACCCTATTCATATTGCAATTACCATGCCAGTAACTCCATGCCGTCAAAATGCCGCAACACGGTCCAACGGTGGTAACCATTATGGATTATAGTTGATGCCGTCCCAAAATTGGGCTGTATTATTTGGGACAATGTCTTGATTTTGGGACCGAATCCTCCCCCCCCCCTGGCTACTCATCCTTGTCAGCTTTGACCACTATTCCCCACTGAATATTGTGCTTTTTAAGTTTGTTATGCAGAGTCTGACGGGGGATATTTAATATTCTTGCCGCCCGGGCCCCATTGCCATTTGCCTGGATGAGGGCTGATTGAATTAATTGCTTCTCATAATCATTAAGGCTGTTAGCCAGTGAAATAACCGGTATATTGTCTGCCGGCTCCGACTGTCTGATTGCCTCTGCTTGGACTGAGCGAATAATATGCGACGGTATGTCACTGCTGTCAATCACCGTCTGATCGATAAAATTCATAATGCTTTCAATTGTATATTTTAATTCCCTGATATTCCCCGGCCAATGATAGGCCTGGAATATGGCCAAGGCGGCCGGGGAAATCGACTCCACTTTTTTATTGACTTTACCGTTATACATGGCAATAAAAAACTGTGTCAGTAAGGGGATATCCTCTTTTCTATCGTTTAAAGCCGGGATAGTAAGAGCAATGACGTTTAAACGGTAATACAGATCTTGCCGCAACAGCTTCCGCTCGACAATGTCTAAAGGCGGCTCATTTGTACTGGCAATAATTCTGACATCAACCCGTACCGTACTTGCCGCCCCGACCCGGCGGACAACACCATCCTGCAAAACCCGCAGCAGTTTGCCTTGCAGTTCCAGATCCATAGAGTTGACTTCATCCAAAAATAAAGTGCCCCCGTCGGCAAGCTCAAACAGCCCGGGTTTGTCTTTGGCCCCGGTAAAACTGCCGGCGGTTGTGCCAAATAAGATGCTGTCCAGAAGAGCATTAGGCAGGGCGGCACAGTTTTGCGCAATAAAAGGCTGATTTCTGCGCGTCTTGCCCGCACTATGAATGGCCTGAACCAAGAGTTCCTTCCCTGTCCCGGTTTCACCATAGACCAATACCGGCGAATCACTATCGGCAATTTTTTTCGCCCGGGCCTTTAGTTCTTTGATTGCGGTACTCTCACCGACAATGTCCGCAAAGGTATAACTGACGCCATTGGCCTTATCTGGTTTTTCCCTGCCCTTCCGCTTAAGTAATTCAGATTGAAGATTGAGTACTCTCTCGGCCAGTTCTTTCACCCGGGTTAAGTCCCGGTATATTTCAATGGCGCCGCAGATCTCGCCGCCTTCGAGCAGCGGTATGGTTGTTGTCAGGGTAGATACAGTGACCCCCTGATAATTGACGTAGGTCTGAACATAATCAATGATCGGCTGCTTATTTTGCAAAACCCGGTAGAATGTACTGCTTTCAGGGGTTAAGCCAGGAAAAATATCCAGTATATTTTTACCTAAGGCTTTTTCCTGAGTAATACCGGCGATGTTGGTTGCCGGCTCATTATAGAAAGTAACAATGGCATTCTTATCTACCACTAAAATACCTTCATCCAGATGCTCTAGCACAGACTCTAGCAGGAGTCTATAATCCACCGCCGTCACCCTCTTTTATTATTACGAGCTATAAACCGCCTTGCCGCCAAGATAAACGCACCGCACCTGGTTAAGCGCGGTGATGTCATTGGCAGCATTGCCTGCAACCACCAAAATATCAGCTTCCAGGCCTGGGGCCAGCTGTCCGGTGACCTCGGCCAGCCCTAGGACACCGGCCGGATTAACCGTCGCGGTCCGGATTGCTGCCAGCGGTGTAATGCCATACTCGACCATATAAGCCAGCTCCCGGTTAACCGGCAGCGGCGGGGCACCATAGAGTACCATATCACTCCCGGCCAGCACGGTAACGCCGGTCATGTACAGCTCATGAAAATTATCACGATAAGCCCGGGCAGCTGGTTCAAAATAGGCGAAATCGCGGGCAGCGGCGGCAGCCACCGGATTAGAAAGATCACCGCCTTCGGCTTTGATCTTCTGACAGTATTCATATAAATACGTATAGGCAGTTATTGTCGGCGTCCAGGCCTGGCCGTTTCGGGCCATGCGCCGGGCCTGCTCCACCGTCATAAACGTGCCATGCTCAATGGTATCAAAACCGGCGTTGATACACATCTCAATGGACGGCTGGGTACCGGCGTGGACTGCAATTTTTATATCCCGGCGATGACATTCATCCACTGCCGCCTCCAGTTCGGCCTGGGTATATTCGGGGATGCTGGAACGATGACTGGTCAGCAGCTTGATCCAATCGGCCCCGTCCCGGCGCTGGCGGCGGATAGCTGCACGGATATTATCAGCGCCGTCCACCTCTTCACTGGCTTCGCCATGGCCGTGGCCCCCGGTCATACAAAGCCCGGCGTCGGTATGTATAATGCGCGGCACAGTCAAATAACCCTTCTCGCCTGCCAGGCGCAGCTGTTTGCACAAATGCCGGGGGGAGCTTACATCACGGACGGTGGTTATCCCCAAAGCCAATGCGGTTTCCGCCTGCTTAGCCGCATAACAGGCGATCAGAAAATCATCATAACGGTCCGCGTCCGGCTGGCTGTAGTAATATCCCAAATGGACATGCATGTCGAACAAACCTGGCAGAATTGTTGCTTCCCCGTAATCAACCACGGACTCGCCGGGGTAGCGGGCCGTTACCTCGCCGGCCGGTCCCACATCCCGGATTTTTCCGTCGGTTATGGCTGCGGCTCCGGCTTCTATCAAGGTCCTTCCGTCGCCTGTAATCACATGTTGTGCCATTATAATCATAAAATTTGGCCCTCCTGTAATTAAGTAATCACTCTACGCCTGCAGTATCCGGGCATATATTCGCACCTGCTTATTCCTTAAACGGATTGGGAGCACTGGCAACAATGAGCCGAACCAGCTTATTGGTGTAATTGGCCCAATTATGGACAATGTTGGAGCTATAATGAGCTGAATCACCAGGGAACAGTTCAAATTGCTCATTGTTGAGAAACAGCGTCAAGGTTCCTTCCAACACATATACAAACTCTTCCCCTTCATGGGCATAAGGGGAAATATCTTCTTCACAGTTGATTGGCAGAAGCTCGATTAAGCGTGGCAATATTGAATTCTCCTCGGCATTGTTTGTTAAGTGGTAATGAATAAAGCGGCCATTTATAATTTGGAACACTTCTTTTTCATAGCTGCGAATAATGGAACTGCGGTTCTTGGTATAGCCGACAAAAAAATAAGACAAATCAACCTCTACCGCCTCCGCAATCTGCTCCAGCGAATCGGTAGCAATCGATGTTAGGCCCCGTTCCAGCTGGGATAAAAAACCGGTAGATAAACCGGTCTTTTCACTTAAATCCTTCAGAGTCATTTTTTTCCTGTTGCGAAGTTCTTTAACCTTGCTGCCAATATCTTTGTTCACAAAAATCCCTCATGTCTTAACGTGATAATATAAATTATATAATACTATTCGGTGTAAAAAAAGCCTTATGTTCATTTAAGTGAATTTTTTTCACCATTATGAATTATGTGCAGTGTGGTAAAAAGACCTATCAGCACAGCAGCTAATAGGTCTAATATAACACTAATATAGTACAAATGGCAGACTCGTATCTGTCTAGCCAACAACGGTAAGCTTCTTCTCAAATTTATTTAGTATTTCACAGCCTGTTTCCGTTACCAAAACCAAATCTTCAACCCGTACTCCGACCCCGCCGGGCAAATAAATTCCCGGTTCAATGGAGAAGGTCATGCCCGGTTGTACCGGCTTGGCGTTGGCTGCGGAAACGTCACCGGGTTCATGAACCTCAAGGCCAATGGAGTGCCCTGTCCGGTGGGTAAAGTATTTTCCGTACCCGGCAGCTTCGATATGGACTCTGGCGGCAGCATCAATATCACAGAACCGGACACCGGGTTTGATCTTTTCAATCGCCCGTTGGTTGGCTTCCAGCACTGTCTCATATATCTTGGCAGCCTCGGCAGGCACATATTTGTAAAACACGGTTCTGGTCATGTCTGCGCAATAATCATTCTTTTTACAGCCAATATCAATTATGACACTTTCCCCAGCCTGCAGAATGGATCCATCCGGTTCATGGTGAGGATCGGTCGCATTAACGCCATAGGCAATGATCGGATCAAACGAGCAGCCACTGGCCCCCAGTTCATCATAAATAGTGACCAGACGCTGCGCAAGCTTTTGTTCGGAGTAGCCGCCGGGAATTAGTTGCAGCAGCTGCTCCATCGCCAAATCATTGAGCCGCGAGGCCTGCCGCATCAGGTCCTGCTCCTGTTGATCCTTGCACATCCGGATCTGATCTACAATAAGGGAACCGTTTACAAACCGGCTGCCGGCAGCTTGTTCCATCAATCGCAATAAAAAATGTGCCGGCCAGTTTTTGTCCACGCCAACCGGGGTCCCGGCCTCGATGCAGCCGGATAGTATCGCTACTGCATCCTGCGTATCACTGAACCAGACCTTATCAACACCCAGTTCCGCTTTCACCGGAAAAAGCTCATTGATCAATAATTTGTGATTCCCCTTGCAGCTAAGGTATAATGCCAACAGCCTTTCACCCGGGTGAATCCAGGTCCCTGTAAGATAAAAGACAGCGGCAGGATCAGTGATCACCAATTGAGGAATACCGGCAGATGCCATTTTTTCCAGCACATGATTAACCCGTTCCTGATTCATTACATGTTCCTCCCTGTTCAGCTATCCAGCCTGTTTTTTCTTTTGTTTTCCATATACTTATGCCAGGCATGGAGCAGCAAGGATACGCCGATAATGCCATAAGCGATAAATACCCGGAAAAACTCACCAATCTGCGCATCCCCGAATAAATTATTACCGGCCTGTGGCGATACAATAAACAGTGTATGGAAAAGCAAAGTGCCGATGACTGCATCGGTAATTGTCGCCTTGGCCACAGTGGCCCCGCCGATCAGCAGGGCGGCAATCGCAAACATCCCTACTTGTTCATGACTGTTATATGTATTCAAAGTGCCGATGTTCTGCAAAAATATAATCTGACCCCAGGCAGCCAGAATGGTTGATATGGTGATTGCAATCAGGCGGATTTTATCGGTCGGAATCCCGGCGACCTGCGCAATATGCAGATCCTGCCCCAGGGCTCTGAAGTCCTGGCCGATTTTGGTGGTAACAATAAAGCGGGTGAACCACGCCAGGGCAATGACTGTAATAAAGGTCATAACCGGAATGGTGATGCCGCTTATCTTAAAATACAGCAGTTTATCCAAAGAATATTGAATAAACTTAAGGTCTATCGCATTCTTTAAACCTACACCGCTTTTCAGAACTATCTCCGGATTGTAAATCGGGATAATCGTACCGATAAACAGCAGAAATACCAACTGCCAAAGCCCGTTGGCAAAAAAGCCCAAAATCATGCTTGTAATCATTTCCCGGCCTTTGGTCTTATTTAAGGTAATACCGGTAAGATACCCGAATAACACCGCAAAGGGCGTGGCTACCAGAATAGACGTGGCAAATCCGGTCAGTCCGCCAATATCCCAGATCTTGACCGCAATCAGGCCGATTTGACCGGCCATCGCCCCGATAACCAGCGCAAAGTTGAGCCCCATACCGGCAAGTACCGGGATAATCAGGGCAATAACCAGAAACAGGTTTCTGGACAAACGGACCACCAGTTCATTTATAACAAATTTTAACGGCAATTCGGACGCAATGGTTGTCGCAATACACAAAAACAGGAAAATCAGTGGCACTGTATTGGCTCTGAGGAAGTTTTTCAGCCAGCTAATGGAGAATACTTGTTTCGCCTGCGTTGCCAAGCCTGTATTCATACTAGTGATTCCCTCCCACTTTTGTCAAAGCGTAGAGGATAACCCCATTGCTGACAATAATACGAATAACCTCTGACAAATTGCCGACATTAACTGCCGAATTGATAACAGGCAAAGATATGGTTAACAAGGTTTGAAACAGGATCGTACCGGCTACCACATGAGCAATCGTGGCTTTTTTAGCGGTTGCGCCACCGATCAAAATTGCCGCGGTCGCCGCAAAGGGCATCATGAGCGGTGCCTGATAGAGCTGCAAAAAACCAAAGCTTTGTGAATATACCAGCATGCCAATCCCGCCCAGAACGGTTGACAATACGGTGCCGATCATCCGCTGTCTGTCAACATCAATCCCGGTAGCAACGGCAAACTGGGGGTTGTCACCTGCTGCCATCATCGCAATACCGGTTTTGGACCTCATAAACAACCACATAAGTAAACAAAAAATAGCAACAAACAGTATGGCCCCGGTTGGAATCTGCGAACCGAAAAACGGAATCGCCAGAAGATCATCCAATACTTTGGCATATCTGCCGCTGAGGGCTATGGTTGTCCTCAGGCCGCTGCCACCAATCGCCCAGATCATTTCCGGGCTTTTAAACGGTATAAGCAGCCAGCCAATCGACATCAGCGAGACGATGGCAAACCCCATATAGGTTCCTACGGTCATCTCATCGCCTTTCACCTTGTTGAGAATCCAGCCGTACCAATAGCCCATGGCTGCCGACAGGGGAATTGATATGGCCACCGCCCACAGAAACGCCGACATCCCCCGCATATCCATTTCGATACTGATGCAGCCTGCCAGCAGCCCGGTAATAATGCCTAACGACAAACCGAAGTTTATCCCCGTTCCGGCTACAATACTAGGTACCATGGCCAAAACAAGGATACCATTCATAGCTACCCTCACCATGGAATCGCCGGCCATTGCCGGAATATCCTGCTTTTGAAAAACCGCCATAACAATTAAAAATACCAGAAAGATGGTGATAAAAACCTTGGGATAACCGTATCTATCTGTCAGCTTCTGCCACAGTTCCATTATACAGCCTCCTCCCGGTCGCTGTATTTGCCGGCCATGGCTAAGCCAAATTCAACGTCCGGTGCCGTTGGGCTCAGGATTGCTTCAATTGTCCCACCGTAAACAATAGCTACCCGGTCACAAATTGATCTTAGCTCACTAAGTTCACTGGAGGTAACGACAATGGTCATCCCCCATTCCTGATTTAACTTGACAAGCAAATCCAGCAGTAATTTTTTGGCACCAATATCAATACCTCTCGTCGGCTCGGAAACGAATAGTATATCCGGTTCCAAGGTCAAGGCTCTGGCCACACATACTTTCTGCTGATTGCCGCCGCTGAGCCGTCTGGTAATTTGCGTTGGTCCGGTACAGCGGATATCAAGGTCTTTAATCATCCGGAGCGCGTGCTGCCGGATTTTTTTATAGTCAGCCATCTGTATGGCCTTAATCCCCAGCAAGGGCTTAAGAAATTCGCCATGTATCTGCATACTTGTCATCATAATATTCAGCTCGATCGAGGTGTCCAGCAGCAGGCCCACCCCTCTTCGGTCTTCGGAAACAAAAGCCAGCTTGTTCTGAATGGCTTGTTTAGGATTATTAAGTTCCAGTTGGCTTTGCTCCTTATATACTTCGCCGGTGGCAGGATAAAGCCCCATTACACCGTTGGCCACTCCAATCTTCCCCTGCCCGGCCAGTCCGGCCAGTCCCAGAATTTCGCCCCGTTTCACATCCAGACTAATGTTCTTTACTATTTCTCCCGGCATGGTCACACTCATATTTCTGATTGATAGAACGACTTCCTGTGATTGTGCGGTTTTGGCTGTCTGTACAATCCGCTCGACATTCTTCCCAATCATCATCTCCGCTATCTTCTCCAGGTTTGCCTCCTGCTGGGTCATAAAGCCGACATTGGTTCCATCCCGCAAAACAGTAATGGAGTCAGCAACCGCCAGGACTTCATCCAAACGATGGGTAATAAATAAAATAGCGATACCCTGGGCAGCCAGGAATTTCATGGTAGCCAGCAGCTTGTCGGCTTCACTCTCCGTAAGCACTGCCGTCGGTTCGTCAAATACCAGCAGCCGGATATTTTCTTTATCTATCTCCCTGGCGATCTCCACAAACTGCATATATCCGACCGGCAGTCCGGCGACCGGCAGCCAGTCATCCACGCTCATCCCCAGCGTTTTGAGCGCCTTTTGCGCGTCTTTGCGCATGGCCGGCACATCCAGGGATTTAAGACTGGGGCTTGATATCTTACTGATAAGATTATGCCTGGTGGTTTCCCGGTTTAGCTTAATATTCTCCGTAATCGTAAAGCCTGGCAGCAGCATAAATTCCTGATGCACCATGCCAATACCCAGATCCATCGCTGTTTTCGGTGATTCTATGGTCACAGGTTTGCCGTCAAAAGTAATTTCGCCTTTAATCCCGCCGGTGCTATAGATAACAGGCATACCAAAGAGGATATTCATCATTGTCGATTTTCCAGCCCCGTTCTCGCCGACCAGGGCATGAATCTCGCCCGCTTTTACTTGCAGCGTTACCCCTTTTAACACCCTGTTGCCAAAATAGTCTTTGACAATATTTTTCATCTCAAGTATAAAATCTGCAGCCATTAGTCATCCCCCTGCGGATACATTTTCGGACAGCGAACTACAGCAGGCTGCTTAATTTTGCCAGCCTGTCTTACAGAAAAAAATCCGTTTTCAACTAAGCCTCAGCAGGCAGTACTGCCGCTGAGGCTTTAGTCAGTATTATAGTGTTACATAATCAATAAGGATTAAATAGAAGTTATCAAGAACAACCTCTTTGCCTGATTTGTCGGTAGTCTTGAGGTTCTGGGCCTCAATCTTGGTACCGGCTGCTGCCGACAGTTTTTGCATCAGCACTTCTTTGTTGTTCCGCTCTTTAAATTTGCCTTCCGCCCAGTCTTTGGAATATTCCACACTGGCTTCAATGAAGGACATGGTTACAGGTACCGGCCAGGTAGAGAAGCGGCCTGTACCGTTTTTCTCAGCAAGCTTGGTTTTGATTTCTCCCAATACATAGGATACATCACCGGCTTTTTCGGCCGGAATCTGAATGCCAAGAGCCCCGGGATAGCCATGATACGGGCTGGGGCAGCATTGCTGGGCATCAATACCGCCGGCATCCAGGGTGGCCTTAATCAGTGGCTCCTGCATAGCACAGTTAGTATTGAAGAAATTGGTGTTTTTGCCATATTCGTTAATTTTTCTCGGGATATCTTCCAGCATAAACTGCTGGGCTCCCGGCACCCCAGCATCGCCCAGCGGATCAGGCGCTGTGGCATCAACAAATTTCAAGCCAAGTTTTTCGGCTTCCACTTTCATAATGTCCCGTCTCTGGGCCAGCAAGGGGTAGGACATATGCCGCGGGAAAGAATAATGGACCAAGGTCGTGGCCCCTAATTTTTTCGCTTGCGCCGGAATGGTTCTGCCCATGGCAAGTTCATCAGTATTAAGTACAATATCAACTTTTTTGGCAACCATATCCGGGTCTTCACCAGGTACGCCGGCAATCAGCAGGATGTCCGGCCTGACTTCACGCACCTTTTCAAAGGCGGCAGCGGCACCGGGTACAGCCTGGCACATAATAATTGCTTTGCAATCAGGATCGGCTGCAAAAGCCAGCATATTGGCAATAGTTGTTTCCTGCTCTTTCATAAAATTATCAGGAGTAGTCTTAAACAGGATGACATCTTTACCATACTTTTTAACCATTTTTTCGGCCGCCCGGTATTCTTCCTCATTTTGGGCAACAGTGTTGGTCATTATTCCGATTTTGACCTTTTTAGGAGCGTCTGCTTTGGCTGCATCACCAGACGTTTTTGAACTACCGCACCCGGTAAATACAACAAGCAACATCAATGTGAGCAGCAATAAGAAACCTTTCTTTAGCATCGAATCCCCCTCCACTTTCCTTATAATATTAGTAAAAGAAGCTTCCTTCTCTTAACTACCAATCGCTTACTACTTCTCAAGTTTTTACCCATATTTACCTAATATTAACATGGCAATATTATCCGGTCAACAATAAAATTTATAATAATGAATAAATTAAGAATTTACTAAAAATATTTATCAGATTCGAAAATATTTTTCACGCATGTAAATTTAAAGTAAAAAATATTGCAAATTAGCCGTTATTGTTACAACAATAAATTAAATCACGCAATATCGTGTGTATGCAGAGGACAGTTTAAGTGTTACGATAGAAAAAAAGAAAACCCGCGGAAGTCCGCGGGTTTTCTTGCTGTGTTCGGGTCTACAACTGTGTCAATATAACCGTTTCAGACTCTAACACAGCCAGCGTGTGCTCATACTGAATGCAGATGGAGTTGTCAACAGTGCGGGCCGTCCAGCCGTCCCTGTCGATTTTGGCTTGCCATTTGCCATTGGTAATCATCGGTTCAATAGCGATGACCATTCCCGGTTTAATAACCGGGCCACGGCCTGGCTGCCCATAATGAGGAATCTGCGGTTCCTCCCACAGGCTCTGGCCGATGCCATGACCGCAAAATTCACGCACAACACCATAGCGGAACTGTTCGGCATACCGTTGAATCGCAGCCCCAATATCGCCGATGTGCTTGCCGGGCCGGGCTTGTTGAATCCCTAAATCCAGGCACTCTTTAGTAACCTGCATTAATTGCGCAAGCGCCGGCGTTATCTGGCCGACAGCATAAGACCAAGCGGAATCGCCATGATAGCCCTGCACCTTAACCCCAATATCAATGGTAATCACGTCGCCATCTTTCAGCGCGGTCTGGTCCGGTATCCCATGGCAGATAACATCATTAATCGAGCTGCAAATGCAAGCAGGAAAGCCGTGATGCCCTTTGAAACTTGGTATTCCCCCGGCGGCCAGAATGAATTTTTCGGCAATCTGGTCCAGTTCCTTGGTAGTAATCCCCGGTTGAATCGATTTTTCCAGTTCAGCATGACACTGAGCCACAATCCTGCCGGCCTCTCGCATTATCTGAATCTCTCTGTCTGATTTGAATATAATCATTGCTATTCTCCTTCCGGTGTAACAGAAGCTGAGCAAACAGCCTCACAGAACTATTTTTTTTATTCTATGTTCCTCTCCCCGATGCTGCCTAATCAACCAGGACCATGGATAAAATGGGATAAGGCTTGCCGGCGGCATCAACCTCTGAGCGGCTGATTACCTTAAATCCCATATGCTTATAAAAGCCAACGGCCTGAACATTTTGCTCATTTACATCTACCTGTTTAACATGCTGTTGTTCGATTGCATACATAAGCAATTTTTTGCCAATGCCTGTACCCCGTTCACAGGCATCTATAAACAACATTTCCAGCTTAGCCTCTGCTATGCCCATAAAGCCGGTTATCTTTTGGTTGCTATTCAGATGACAAAACAACCTCACCTGCGGGAAATACTCTTGCAAAATTAACGGCTTATAATATTGTATATCAGCTTCTGTCAGAAAATCATGGGTTGCCCGTACTGATGCCTCCCAAACCTTGATCAGTTCTTCATACTGGTTAGCCGCTGGCTGTGTAATCATATTATCATCCTTTCTGCCCAACTGAAAACAGGTCTGTTGCCGCCAGTACCATTACTAGAAATTATAGCATGCACCTCATAATAATTCCAGGAATCAGGTTCACCACCAGGTTTCATGACAATCACGCTAAAAAAGACGGCTTATACCAGCTCCTCCAAAACGCCGGCAGTTGCCGCCAGGCCCTTGTGTATTGGCGGTCCTTCCTCCTGGCAGGGGATATGATAATGCATTCTGCCAACAGCAAAAACCTTCAGCAGAAGCTATTAGCTTCTGCTGAAGGTTACTATTAACAAAAACCGGGGTTAGCACCGGCATCTGACGATGCTCATATTTCCAGCTGCTTGTTCACACCGGGCTGCAGGTTAAGGTGAGTAATGGCCCACTGTGCCATCTCCCTGACCTTCTCGTGCCGGTCATGGCATGCTTCATAAATACATTCCCGGTACTCCTCTTTATAGGCATTGACCATAGCATTGATGGCGTTGGCTTTCCATTTCCAGACATCCTGTTTGGGTATATAAAAGAATTTTGCCTGTATCGTTTGCTCCAAAAAATCATAGTCCATTGTCAGGATCTTTTCCAAAGATATCTGTGTGCCCAATTCATTCAGTGCGGGAAATTGCGCTGCCGCCTGCCACTTTTGTCGATTCATCGGACAAACATCCTGACAGACATCACACCCGTACACCCAGCTGCCCATCTCCGCCTTGAATTTTTCATTAGGCAAATCCCGGCCGGCAAAGGTGGTAAGACAGGAAACGCAGGTTGAAAAATTCATAGCATATGGCTGCGCTAAAGAAGCTGTCGGGCAGGCTTTAATACACTGATTGCAGTTGGCGGCACACTCTTTCACGGCTGTTGTTTCCACTGTTTCCAATTCTTTGTCAATCAACCAGGCTTCTAAATGCACCCATGAGCCTGACTCCGTATAAAAGAAATTATTTTTCCGGATTAGGCCGAGGCCGGCTTTAGCTGCCGCCCAGCGTAAGGCAGTAACGCCAAACTTACGTTCCGTTTCGGTTCTAAGTCCAAGATCCTGCATATACGCCTCAAAGCGCAAACTGTCCTGGTGCTCATCGGCGTTTCGGTCAATACGGCTATCAACTAAATAATATTTGGCAATCATACCTTCCAGATGTTCGGGTATAGCGTATTTCCCATAATATCGCACACAAACAACAATCGATTTTGCCCATGGATAGACCTCCTCTAAACAGGCAAAACGATAAAAATTCTTGAGCTGAGGCTGGGTTTCCGGAAAACAGGCAATCCGCTCATTCAGCTTGTCTTCATAACCGGACATATCTGCGATTTTAATAATACCGCACTTCTCATACCCCAGGTTTAGGGCTGCATTTTTTATTTGCGCTGCCAATGATTCCATTTTATTAACATCCCCTTACTTAAATAATTAATTGACTCTTCTCCTTTTCCTGGCCTGTAATCTTATGAGAGACCAAACGTGTACATACACATATATGAGCATGCCCCGCTGCCTTATAGCCACTTCTCAAAACCCGGCCTGTCCGCAAGGACCAGCAGCAGCTTAAGAATTATACGTGTATATACACATGTTTATTATTAATTGTACTCGAAAGATTTTTTTTGTCAAGACACTATTTTGAAAATTGTATGGACTCCACCCCTTTACACTCAGGTATAATTTCCTTGTATCCGCACTATAACTACCTATATGGTTTAATCATCTGTTATAATTAAGGTATGGAGGCAACTCTCAGTTCCCCATTACATCCAACCGGAGGAGGGAGAAAGTCGTGAATAGTAGCGGCGAACAAAAACTGCTGGCCATCCTTGCCCATCTGGCTTATTTGCTGGGAGGACTGGGCTTTATAATCGCTCCCCTGGTCATCTTTCTGCTTCGCAAAGAAGACCCGTTTGTCTACCACCACGCCAAACAGGCTTTAGTAGCTCATCTTGCCATTTTAGCAGCCTCGGTCATTACCAGCCTGTTATGTATAGTATTGGTGGGCTTGCTGCTGGTACCGGTAATAGGCCTGCTGTGGCTGTTGCTGCTTATAACGTCCATTATCGCTGCCGTAAAAGCGGCAGACGGCCAGTATTACGAGTATCCGTTAATCCAAAGGCTTGTCAATAAACTATAAACCATGATTAGCAACGCCAGGTTTACGCCTTTAAAGTATAAACTTTAGTAAAAAAAATCGCTAATAGCCAGTTGCAGCTGCCTGCTGGCTAATTAGCGATTTTTGTTTATCATTAATTCCTGAGCGATATAGAGCAGGTGTTTAACCTAAGGATAACTTCCTGGCTTTGGCCAGTTTCCTTAATCCCTGATTGCCCCGTAATTTATCGGTTATAACCGTTCCTTGCTTCTCCGCTTTCTTCTTTTGATAAATCTGTTTTAACATAAATGAACACACTCCTTTCATTTTGCCAAACCATTATAAAAATATTTTATTCTGCACACCCAAGGAAAATCCTTCCATTATTTCCAAATTATATTTACCCCCAAAAGGCTCCCTGCTGGCAGGAGTTGCCCTTGGACTTGGCCATTAGGTTGTTGTTTTCTTGCCATATTACTTTAAAATCTCGTTAAACTTCTCAAGATAAAAATACCCATAACAAACATTTCACCCTGCCATCCTTAAAACAAGGAGACAGGGTGTTTGTTTTTTTATCTGATAAAATTAGTCATGACTTTCTTTTCGTTTTGAGGCAAGACAAGGCCTGCCTTTTTCCCGGCTTCTATACTCTGTAAAAGCCAGGCCATGTTATTGCCAAGATTACGCATAGTCTGCATACCCTCTAAATCCTGCTGTACTTCTTCAGGCGTATTACCATGTACCATATTCCAGTAACTTGAAGAGACTACCGGCATCTGCGCTATCGTAAAATATTTGTATAATACATCAAGTGTAACCGTTGTGCCGGCACGCCTTGCCGACACCACGGCAGCACCCGGCTTATGAGCAAATACGTTTCTAATGGAACCAATTAAAAATAGTCTGTCCAGCAGGCTGATTAAGTTACCATTAGCTGATGCAAAATACACCGGGGAACCAATAATCAAGCCAGCTGCTGTTGTCATTTCATCTACACAGGCAGTGACTAGATCATCATGGAACGCACATTTCCCAAGATCCCGGCATTTATAACAACCAATACAGCCACCTATTGGCTTTACGCCAATGTGCATCATCTTTGTTTCAATACCATGTTGCTCTAATTGCTTGGCTGTTTCCGCCAAGGCAGTAAATGTACAGCCCTGATTATGCGGACTGCCATTAATTAATAATACCTTCATACACGGACCCTCCCATTTCAGTAACTGCTTACTAATAAATTTCTAAATAAAGTATGCACTTTTCACCTAGATACTATTATCATTTTATCCCGCGCCCCCTGCTTCATTTGCATGTGGCTGCCATATAGAACAATAACAGGCTCACAGCGATTGCCATCATGCCCAGCATCGATGCATGGACATCGGCCGCAATTCATCAAGCGAAATACAGATCATGATGCCGGCAACAACAGCAAAAGATACACCGAATACAGCATCGACATTTTCGCTCATTCGCCATCCCCTTATTCAGTATGAATGGCTTTTTCGCTATGTTAGGAAATAATTCCTGTCACACCATACCGGCTTATCGTCAGTTCCCGCTTTTCCCCGACTGCACGTGGCATACTTTACCTCCTCCTAAAACTTGTCCAGACACGGCTGACACTTTATAATAGTCTTAAGAGTCAATGGCAAACATGCCGTGAATCAGTTATCCGTTGCGATAAGACTGGAGGCGTGAGGCTGTGAGTGAAGAACAACAAACTGCACTATTAGAACCTCAAATTAAGTGGAGCAGGAAAAAAATTGGCTTCCTGATTGTTGCGGCAGTCTTGCTGGCAGGAACAATCCTATTTCAATTTGCTGCCGGCAAGGTAAAGGCAGCGGCGGAGCAATCGCTGCTGGCAAGCGCCAACGAGGTCGTCAATGGCCAGGTTCTGGTGGGCGCGATTGACTTATCCCTCCTCGGCTCGGTAGAAGCTAAAGAAGTCCAGATACTTGATGCGGCCGGGAAACCACTGGCCATCATTAAGCGGATACATATTAGATATAACTGGAGTGATTTGCTGAAAGGGCAGGTGGGGCCGCAGCTGATAAAAGCGGTGACTGTGGAAAAACCGGAGTTTTGGGTAACCTATCAGCAGGACCGTTTAAATTGGGATAGTTTGGTTAAATCAAAAACAAATGATCAGTCCGATTTATCCTGGCTGGTCAAAGTGGAGGATGGCAAGCTGCATCTGGCAACAGATTTTTTTGACAAAACCGTTGAACAGTTGACCGGTGAGATTGACTTCCGCCAGCAGGGGCAAGTCCGCCTTGCCGCCATCGGCAAAGCCGATCAGGCAGCGCTGAAGATGGACGGGCAATGGGGCACCCCGGATGTTGCAGAAATTACATTGACGGCAGAACAAATGGATCTGGCCACACTGGGGCTAACCGCGGCGGACGACCCGATTCAAATAACCGGCGGCAGTCTGGACGAATTAACTGTCAAGATCGGTAAAGATGCTGCTTCAGGGGCAACGTTACTGAAAACATTAGCCGGGCGTTTTTCCGGTGTTGCTACTACAGGGTCACTGGTATTGACCCAGGGCAGCGCCCAATTTGAAAAACAGGCTGATGCTATTCGGTTTGTTAACGGCCAGGCTTTGTATCAGGGTCAGGCTATTACAGCAGCCGGCCAGGTGTTAACTGCCTCGTCCGGTGATAAGATACTGGATTTTGATATCCAGCTGCCGGCCGGCAATCCGGCCGCACTGCTGTCTGGCTTGCAGGCCGGAGGAGTACTGGCGGCGCAGGCTAAAGTTACCGGTTCTGCCTTCTCACCGGTGCTGTCCGGTAATTTTACCCTTGGCAGCCTTCAGTTCGGCAATATAGTCATTAACGGCATCAACGGTACCTTCTCCTATACCCAGCAGGTATTAAACCTGCTGGCAGCGCAAGGCGCCGCACTGGGTGGCTCGGTTACAGCCAACGGCAAAATTTTTCCCGATACCCAGCAGTTTACCCTTGCGCTTGCCGGCAGCGGCCTCGACACCTCCCAGTTGACGACAAAAGACGTCAAAGGCCCCTTATCGCTTACCGGAACGGCAACCGGTTCGGCGGCTGCCGCAACAGTACAGGGCAGCTTCGCCATTGATAATGGCACTGCCTATGGCCTGTCATTCCACACCTTGACCGGCAATTTCCTAAAACACGGCACGGCGGAAGCGGAAATCAGCAACCTGGCTATTCACACTGATTTTGGCGTCTTTTATCCCGAACAGCTAAACCAGGGTCTGATGGAAAAGCTGCGAGAGCGCAATCTGCCGGCAACCCGGGCGGAAATAAAAGAAAAGGTCGCGGAAAAGCTATTTGATAAGATTTTTCGTTAAAGGCAAAAATAAGGCCTCAACCCTGACGTTGGCAGGGTTGAGGCCGATTTTATGCCAGTAATACTTCTACAGCTTCTTTCAGGGTATTCTCTTCACCGACGTTGCCGGGAAAAACAACATAGGGTATATGGGGGAATTTACTGTCGCCGCCGGTTTGCCAAACCGGTATGCCCGGCCTTATCTGCCCCAGAACAACGGCTTGTTTTATCTGTAACGCTTTAGTGGCGACATCGCTTGAAGTAATGCCCCCTTTGGCAATAACAAAGGCCGGTGTTACTTTCAGCCTGCCGACCAGCGCCTGTACGGCATCCGAGATTTTGACCGCCCGGGCCAGAGCCTCTTCCTTCGTGTCAGTTTCCAGAGTCAACAGTTTTCTTTTTGTGTATACAACGACGGTAATCCCCTGGGCCAGCAGTTCCTCTTCCCGCTTGACCACCGCTGCAATTTCAGCCTGAAACTGCTCTTCGGCCAGCACCAGATCAGAATTGAACTCCAGCCACCGGATACCGGGAAGGGTTTTCAGCGCTTCCAGCTGACTGGTTGTTTTCCGGGTATGAGAACCCACTACCACAATACCGCCGGCACCGTTACTGCTGACTATCATATCTTGTCTGGACAGCAGCGGTTTATCGGCAATAGCGCCCAACTCCTTGACAAAACCGGCCGCCGTGCGAAACAGGAATGTTTTGCCGCAGGCCATCGCCCGATAAAGGGCTATGCAAAATACTTTAACATCACAGGCATCAATCGCATTGACGACTACTTTCCCAAAATCTGTTATCGCCATTAACTGATCAGTAATCGCAGCAATCCTGAGGGCTCGCAAATCCTGCAGGGAAATGGTTGCCACGTCTGCTTGCTTATAAGCTCCCTGTGATTTTTCTTCAATGTACGCGGTCAAATCGGAGGACTGATAGCCAAACGTTTTGTCACAGGCAAACTCTGTTGCCCCCGCCGGTACCAGCACCTCACCGTACTGGACATAGTGGATATTGTCAATAGTAAAACGCCCGCCCTCCTTGAAGAAAGGACAAATAATCTCGCCATCGGCCTTTTGTCCGGAATCGTGCTCCCACTGCTCCTGCAAAATCTCCGTTTCCAGGGGGTAATGGCCCCGGAGTGTCGAGTCGCTCCGGCTGACGATTAAATAGCGCCGCTGCTGCTCCCGGGCAACCCGGGCGGCCATTGCCCCGATTTCCCGGTGTGCCTGGCGTGTCTGTTCTGCAGTAAAGCCGCGGGAGTTGGTCAAAATGTAAAACACTTTGTTTGCTTCCCGGAAGCCGCGGCTAAGACTGTCATAGGACCAGTCTGTATATACGGAAACAGCATGGACAGTCTGGGTACCGGTCGGATCATCATCCAGCACAATGATTTTATGCGGGTCACTGGCAACAGCCTGCTCTAACAGTGTCTGTACATATTTCTCATCTACCGCCGGATACAACGTTAAAATATCAACACTGCGCTTTGGCAATTGATTCATATTTCGTCCACCTTGCTCATCTACTGCGTATATTAAAATGCCGTCTGGCTTCGGCCGGACTCATCGGCGCCTTATCCATAGCCTGCAGCAGCCGTACCGTCTTTTCCACCAAAGGAGCATTACTGCCGGCTACGGTATTGGCATCCAGGTAGTTGCTGTCTTCAAAGCCAATCCTGACCGTACTGGCCCCCATGCCCAGAGCGGCGGCAATAATGGCAAAATCGCGGCGGTTGGCATGGGTGATGCCCCAGAGGGTTCCTGCCGGTATCATCTGCATCATAGCGGCCAGGGCTTGCGGTGTGGCGGGAGCCTCGCCTTTATGGCCCAGAACAATGCTGAACAGCACCGGCTCACAAAAATCATATTCCGCCATAAACTCTTTCATTGCGTAAATATGGCCAATCTCAAAGACTTCCACTTCCGGTGTCTTTTTCATTTTTAACAATTCACGGATACAATACTCCACATCATCAAGGGGATTGCAATATACAGCCTTCCCCAGATTGGTGGAGCCAACATTCAGCGAACAGGCCTCCACAAGCTCCGAATACAGGGGAACGCAGCGTTCCTGTATTGAAAGCCCGGACACGCCGCCGGTCGAAACTTCAATGATAATATCTGACTCTTTGCGAATAAGCCGCAGTGTTTCTTCCAGCAGACTCATGTCGGCAGTTAGATTTCCCCCGGCATCACGCACGTGCAAATGCACCATCGCAGCCCCGGCCTGCCAGCAGCGGACAACATCGGCAGCAATATCGGCCGGGACTATCTTCTTATCTGTACTCGCTACAGGCGCAACAGAAATCATTACTTTATCCATTTTTCCCCTCCTGGCCGGCTGGCTGTTTACCGCCGGCTAAAAAAAGCTATATACTTTTTCACAATGTCCTTTACATACTCTTCCTGGCTTAAAGACAACTCGGAAAAATGCGGCTGCCTGGACGCCAGCAGTGCTCTTGTCTTGGCAACCGTATACACAGAAATCTCGGTATTCACATTGATTTTGGCAATCCCCTGGTCTATACAGCCGGCAATATCCCGCGCCGCCAGCCCTGAACCGCCATGCAGTACCAGCGGCACTGCCACCAGCTTATTAATGGCGGCCAGAATATCAAGCCGCAGATTAGGTTCACCTTTGTACAACCCATGGACAGTACCAATGGAGACAGCCAGGGCATCAACCCCGGTCGCAGCCACAAACTCCGCTGCCTGCGCCGGTTCCGTATAAGCCGCCACATCGGCGGCCGAACCCTCATGGGATTGTTCGCCGGCGGCCAGACAGCCCAGTTCGGCTTCCACTGACACACCGCAGGCCTTGGCGAACCGACAAACCAACTTCGTATTTTTCACATTTTCCGCAAAAGGCAGGGCGGAGCCATCATACATAACAGAGCCGAAACCGGCTCGAATAGCACGAAATACTGTATCCAGGTCGTTGCAATGATCAAGGTGCAGGCAAACCGGAGTTTCACCCTTTCCGCCCAGGCTTGCAGCCAGGGCATAGGTTGTCTCCAGCGACATGTTTTGCAGGTACTTGGCGCCAAAAGCTAAAATAACCGGTGTATTTGTCTCCGTTCCCGCCGTAATGATGCCGGCAAAGGTTTCATAATTATAGCCGTTAAATGCCCCGACAGCATAATGTCCCCGATAAGCATCCTTAAGAATATCTGCTAAATTTACCAGCATAGCCACTGCCCCTTAGTTGTCGGTTTGTGAATCTGAGATTTTCCCGGTGGTTAACAGGTTACTTGTTCCCAATATTGATAATGTTTTTCCACCACTTCATTGATCTTCGCCCGGTCTTTTTCTTTTACTATCCGCAGCATTTCCCGGTGCATACCGAGAAACCGCGCGGTAGCCTTGTCATCAATGAATTTTTCTATCGCTTTCAGCCTGGATTTTTTGGTGATCTGATCGACATAAGAGCAAATTCCTTCCAACAGCGCATTCTCCGTAATAGCAACAAGGACCATATGCAAGGCCGTATCGGCTGCAAATATGGCATTGATGTCCACATTTGGGGCAGCCAGCGTCTGTTCGAGTTTTCGCATGGCCTGCTCTGCCTTGTGCAGCGATTCCGGCTCCAGTTTATCAATGGCCAGCTGGAGTATGCCCACATCGATGATTTTTCGCAATTCCACAATTTGATTAGCTGAATCCTTTTGTAAAATGATCCCATATAAAACAGGATAAAGCATTTTGCTGTCAAACCCCTGCTTTACAAAGGTACCTTCTGCCCGCTTGATTGTGAGGACGCCATAGGCTTCCAGTATCTTGATTGCTTCCCGCACCGAATTTCTCCCAACTCCCATTGTTGCACACAGCTCATTTTCTGTCGGGATTTTATCACCCGGTTTCAGTTCGCCGTTAATGATCGCATTTGTAATACTATCAACAATCTGCTCTACAACAGATTTACCGCCAATTTCCCTTAAAAAAGATTCTGTTGCCATTTTGGACCCCCTGATGATATTTGTTACCAGTATAACATCATACGTCGGTCCAAACAATCAAAAGCGGCCTGCTGACAAATCACAGCTTCAACAAGCAGCCTTATAAATGAGAGGCAGCTGCGGCAACTTTGGCGGCAACCTCGCCGTCTTCTTTCAAGCCACCGATCCCGACCGCACCGATAAGTTGTTGCTGGTCATTATAGACCGGCACACCGCCCGGCATTGCCACAAATTTATCATCGGCAAAGTAGGCAATATTGAGGTTTTCCTGCTGCAGCCGCCGTAAAAAATCAGCTGTGCTTACCCCCATCCGGGCAGCGGTATACGCTTTATTGGGTGTAAGGCTGATCGTAAGCAGCTTGGCGCCATCCTGCTTATGGAATAAAACCAAAAAACCATCCTTATCACAAACGGCCACACTGAACGGTTTCCCGCCGTATGCTCCCGCAACGGTCGTTTCCGCATGGTCTGCTATTTTCTTTGCCAATGCCAGTGTAATATTGTCCACTATGATCGCTCCTTCAAATTCAGCATTGCCACATTTACTAGTCACCGGTCTATGACTGAATGGCGTCTTTCCTATCGGCTGCAGCCAATTCCTTTTTTTCTTCCTGCTCGCGCCAGTAGCTGGCCAATATCGGACCGGTAAGATTATGTACCAAATTGAATATGGCCGCCGGTATGAAAGCTAACGGCGCCAGATGAGCCAAAGCCAGGGCCATCGCCAAACCCCCATTTTCCATACCGATTTCAAAGCTAAGGGCTTTGGCTTTGAAGTGATTCATGCCAACACCACGGGCAGCCCAATATCCGGTTGTAAGACCAAGTATATTATGTAAAAACACGGCAACCACAGCAATCCAGGCAACATTGGCCAGTGAGCCGGCACTGAGAGCAAACCCTGAGCTGGTAGTAATAAAAATAGCAATAACAGATACAATGGGGATAATCGGCATGATCCTGTCCACAAAATCTGAGGCCACAGCGCGAATAACCGCACCTAAGAATACCGGTACCAGAACAATCTTTAATATGTCAAACAAAATAGCCCCGGCATCAACGGGAACGATTGAACCGACCAGGAAAGCAAACATAAAAGGGGTAATAAAAGGGGCAATAACCGTATTGAGGGAAGAAACCGTGATCGAAAGTGCCGTGTCCCCTTTAGCCAGAAAAGTCATAACATTACTGGCTACGCCACTGGGGCAGCAGCCCACAAGGATAAGGCCGGCAGCCAAAACCGGCGGCAAATTCAGGATCTTCGTCAGCAGAAAAGCAATTACCGGCATAATCATATATCGCAGGACAATTCCCCAGAACACATCTTTGGGACGCGAGAAAACGAGTTTAAAGTCACCGATCGATACCGTAAGGCCCATACTCAGCATGACCGCCATAATACAATAGGGGACGTACTTCGCCAACGGTTTGAACGGCCCGGGATTATAATAGGCGGCAATTACCCCGAGGATAATCCAAACCGAAAAATATTTCGTAATAAACTTTACTATATTTCCTAATTTATCCAGCATCTCTGTCGCTCCTTTGGATTAATGTAAAATCTGACCGGAGTTGTTACAGCAAACCTTTTTTTGCCAAAGCCTCTTTAAGCGCCACGGCCCCGAAACGCGGACTGGACAGCACTGTTTTCCCGCACTGCTGCTGGATATACTGCTCACAATAGGCCATTGATCCCTGGGCAAATAAAATTACATCTACCTGATCACAGATTCCCTGCGCATATTTTGTCATCAGCGCTTTGAACTGTTCCTGATCAAGGCCAAACGCTCCGTCAACCAGGACATCAACTAATTCCACTTTTTTGTTCATTTCCCTTGCTACCCGGTTGATTGTGTTTTTGGTGGGTGCCAGTGTGGTTGGCAAGGTAGCCATCACACCAATCCGTGCGCCCTGCCGGACCGCCTCACGGCACATATCCTCATCGACCCGCACAATCGGAATGCCCGTATATCTGGCGATATCCTGGGCTGCATCGGCAACTTCCCCTACGGAAGAGCAAACATTAAGAATGGCATCAGCCCCGTCGCCCACCGCTTTCATATACATGCCTACAAGCCTGGCCGCGGGCGGTGCCGTTACATATCCGGCCTCCCGTACTTCCGCCAGAATGGACGGATCCTGATTACTGATGATTTCCGCAGCCGGCGGCAGTTGCTGGCGAACCTCTTTTTCCACCAATTCAATTAATTCCGGGGTAGTACTGGTATACACCAACGCTATTTTCATAATGGACCTCCTTTTTCGCAGTACGTATTACGTACTACATCCTATGTTATAGGAATATTATCCCATGGTACAAATTAAATGTAAATACTAAATTCTTATTTTTTATATTATTCTTATTCTTGTCCGGTTGCCCCCTCATTACTGTTTACCCCTTAATATAGGCCTTTGCTATACACGCTGACACTAGCATCTTGCCGCTATCTTGTTTTGTTAAGTAAATTAAAATGAACGATACCGTTAGCGGCAGACTGTACTCGCCCAGGCTCCACAGTCACTATACCGCACATGTATCGTCCACTTTTAGGTCAAAACTTGTATTTTCCCTCTTAAAAACCCAGTAGACTAAGGGTCTTTTTATCTACTACCCCTGTGGCCTTAAGCCCTTTATCATGCTGGAACCGTTTAACGGCAGTCTCCGTTTCCCTATTAAAGAAACCATCGGCTCTTTCTTCTAAATAGCCAAGGTCTCTTAACTTCACCTGCAGTTTGACAACATCAGGCCCCATCAAATTCATTTTTAACTGACGCTGGATGGAAATAGCATGGTTTTCGATACGTACCGGCGTACCGACCGGAACCCATTCATACAGCTCCTCAACATCTTTATTCCGCATGCGGATGCAGCCGTGACTGGCATAACAGCCAATGCTCCATGGCTGATTTGTACCATGGATACCATAACCGCCCCAGGGGACGTTGAGGGCAAGAAACCGGGTGCCGAAGATATCACCGTCTCGGTAGGACTTCCAAATGACAACCCACTCGCCCACCGGCGAGGGTGTTTCACTTTTGCCGACGGCGATCCGGTATTGCTTATATACTTTATTGTTCTCATATAGTTCTAATGTGCGGGACGGTATCTTAATGGAAATTGAAATCTGTCCCTTAGGTGCTTCTGTTGGCTGGTTGGGAATGGCGGACAATTCCAGTTCATCCCATTGATTAAAGGTGAAGAACCCTACCATAAGGCTTATGATCAGCACTGTTACCACAGAAAGAATCTTGGGCGGCTTTCTGATAAAAAGGCTTTTCATGATTTCACATCCCAGAAAATAATTTTAAAAACAGATGCTGGTTGAAGTCAAATTACGCACAGAGATAAACAAATTCGCAATGCATAAATATTGTATTTTGCAAGGCCAAAATATAGAAGTTAAAATCAAGGATGCAAGCATTTTGTTCAGAAATTTTTTTTACGTTTTTGTCGCAAGCCGTCCTGCCATGCTGTTCTTAAAATCAAAACATTACCCCTTTCCCCAGTTTTTAAAAAAAGAAACACGAGATTTACACTCGTGTTTCTTTTTTAACTTTACAGTTCGACGAACTTTGTTGCAATATTTTTACAGAATTCAATATCATGCTCCACAAATAAAATGGTTGGCTCATAAGCAAGCAGTAGTTCTTCTATTTGCAGGCGCGAAAGTACATCAACAAAATTAAGTGGTTCATCCCAGATATGCAAATGGGCTTTCTCACACAGGCTTTTGGCAATCAGCACCTTTTTCTTTTGACCACCACTAAAAGCAGCCATATCCTTTTCAAATTGCTCACGGGAAAAGTCGAGTTTTCTTAAAATGGCCTTAAATAAGCTTTCCTCAATATTATGCTCCCTGGCATAATCGGTTAGATTGCCGCCAAGATGGGAAGTGTCCTGGGATACATAGGATATTTTAAGCTGGCTTGCTTTTCTGAAGGTGCCTGTATAAGTGATGTTTTCTCCCAAAATCAACTTGATAAGGCTGGATTTGCCTGAGCCGTTTTGGCCACACAGCGCGATTCTGTCACCTTGCTCAATGGTAAAACGTACGCCCTCGCAGGCTGTCTTTTCCCCATAGAATATCGCTACATTTTCCATTTCTATCAGTCGGTCAGCATGAAAATTCAGCTGAGAAATCTTTAATCTCTCCGAGCTCTCTATATTTTTGAGCAACCCAGCCTTATCTTCAATAGCAGATTGCTGTCTTGCTTCGATGGCTTTAGAACGTTTCATCATCTTTTCTGCCTTGTGGCCTATATAACCTCGGTCCGGCTTGATGCCTGAGTTTTTTGTAGCCAGCTTTGTTTTTTCTACTTTATCTGACCAGTCAGATGTGCGCCTGGCGGCAGCAGACAAGCGGGTGATATCTTTACGGAGCTTTTCGTTTTCGGCCAGTTCAAAATTATCCTGCTTCTGCTTATTGTCCCACCAGGAAGAAAAATTTCCTTTTTGCACCTCAATATTAGTTTTATTGATAGAAAGGATATGGTCAACACAGTTATCCAGAAAAGCTCTGTCGTGAGATACCAATATGAAACCATGTTTTGTTTTTAGATAGTCACTGACAATTTCTCTCGCCTGCCTGTCAAGGTGATTTGTCGGCTCATCAATCAGCAGGAAGCTGTTTTCTTTCAGAAACAAGGTTGCCAGCAATACTTTTGTTTGCTCGCCCTGGGAAAGAGTGGCGAAGGGGCGGTATAACACGTCCTCATCAACCTGCAGTAGGGAGAGTTCACGCAAAACCTGCCATTGGAGCACGTCCGGATAGATAGTTTCAATTATATCAATGGTGTTGTTTTCCGGATCAGCCACCGGGAAAGGAAAATATTCGAAGCTGACCCTGGCGGAAATCGTCCCACTGTATTCGTATCTGCCAAGCAATAATTGGAGAAACGTGGTTTTGCCCCTGCCATTCCTGCCTATAAAGCCTAGCTTCCAGTCTGTATCAATTTGAAAGCTTACGTTTTCAAATATGTTGTCATAGCTGCCATCATAGGCAAAGGTCATTTTTGTCACATTTATCAAAGACATAGTCAGACCCCCTGTATTAGAAATAAGAGCTGCAAGAAAGTTAATTCTTGCAGCTCATTAAATACAGCAAAGCCAGGCCTATACTTGGGCATGACAAGGTATATTCTGTGAGTGAAAAGAATGTAACTTTCTTGCATAGGCACACCAAAACAGGCAGCATTTCGCCCCAAGCATTTGGTTATGCCGGATACCAGCAAGAAAAATTACATTTCTTCAACTCCAATCACAGTAGTTACTACTACTATATCATTCCGCTTTTAAAAATTCAATAATCAAAACCTACCAGCTTTAAGCAGCGGTATTGTTATTTTCGCCGCAGCGCATTGTAGAGTTTTGCCGATTCACCGGCTATGAAATTGCTGGCATAGGTGTGATCTGCAGTCGACGTGAAAAAACTGATCAGGATCGGATCATGACCATCCTGAATTACCCCTACGTCACAGAGGATAGCATCCAGTTCACCTACTTTATGAAAGACAGGGGTCTGCATGTAGCGCGGGATTTCGTCATTATAAACAGAATTCGCCAGCCCGTATTTCAGCTGGTCACCATTGCTTTTGTTCAAAAACTTGCCTGTATAGATCTTTTCGAATATTTTCCCCATTTCATAGGGCGTAGTTACGCTATGGTATTGATATTTCTGAAATGCCTCTTTACTGTGTATTTGCGTCTTACTCAGTCTCAGGTTCCTGACAACCTTAGGCAGAGCCTCCTGATGGCTGCCATCCATTTCATCCAGCAATTCCTGGAAGGAGTTATTATCGCTAATTGTCATCATCAGCTTGATTTGCCGGTCATATTGACCAGCCTTAGCGGGTGTGGCCTGCGGATACAAATATTTATAGGTAGCCAAAGCAACCACTAATTTACTGGTGGAAGCCGTAGGAAAGATATCGTCGGCGTTATATTTAATCGTCCTGCCGGTATTCAGATTTTTGGCAAACACGCCGACCCGGCCATCAAACTTTTTTAAATCATTTTGTATTTCCCGCTCAAGCGGAGAAGCTGCCAGTACCGGTGCTGCCAGCAACACCAGCATAGCAAAAAACATGGAAATTTTCTTAATCATATAAGCACCTCGTCCAAAGATAAGTTTCCGGAAATATGATGGCCGCCTGGGTTAGAACAGATATCTGTCCATTTTCTTCCTAGTCAGTATAGAATAAAAATGTGACTAAATTATGACAGCCCTCCGGATAAACCGGAAACTTTACTTAAAAGAAAAAAGCAGACCTACTTAACGTTCGGTCTGCTCTCATCAACTCCAATATAACCTGCCTGAAAACGTTCTGTTTGCCGGTTCGGTTATTTGGCACACGGTAAGTCAGGAAGCGCTGCAACTTTAGAACATATAATCCAGTTGGAAACGGACATAGCGGGGAAGCTCGGCGTCGGTCGAATCTTTTTTGATATCAAATGAGTAAAAACTTGTCAAGATTATATTTTTGGCCACTGCGGTACTGCCGATTACCGACCAGCCCTTAACGTCCGATACCATACCGACCATGGAAGCGGTATAGGCGCCATTATTGACTCCTTTTTCAAAATTGACATACTCGGTCGCCAGGCTCCAGCTGCCCGGTTTAGCAAAGCTGGTATTGCCGTAAGTCAGGCGGGTATGCTGAAACTTTGGTTCTTTGCCGTTGGTTTCGATGCTGTTTTTGCCATAATCTCCGGCTAACGTCCATTTCGGGGCCAGCCGGGTGCTTACATTGATAGCTTTTACATCAAATTTGCTGTCGGCGCCGCTTTTTTCTTTAAAGATCCAGCCGCCAATTGTGGTTGCCTTGCTGGTTGGATAAAAAGCCTGAAGGAAATAGGCATCTTTAATCTCACCGGCGGCATTTGTGGCCGGATCATTGATTGCATTGCCCTTGCCCATCCCGTAATACGGACCGAAATTGGCAAACCCGGCTGTTACTTTCAATTCCTTGCCGGCGCTAATCTTTACCCCGTCAACACCACCGGTGGTATTCATCCAGTACCCGCCGACAATATCCATCTGCTGGCTGAACCGGCCTACTGTAATTGTGGTGCCATAAAAGTCCTTAGTGGTAAAGGCCGCATCGGCCACGTGAAAGCGATCCAGCTGGCTGCTGGTGTTATAGGTGCCGAGTTCGCCCTGATTCAGGCCGACGAAACGGCCATAAAAGCTGGTTGTGTCATTTACATCGGCTTTAAAATTAATTCGCAGCCGCTCGGCAAACTGGGTATCGCCGGAACCGTTGTCCACCCACCGCAGGCGCGCATCACCGCTGACGGCGATACTGCCGCTCTTCTTTTCCAATTTTGCGACCCGGACCCCAAGGTTGTCCAGTTCGACCGCATATTCAGCCGATAATTTGTCAATGAGTATTTTGGTATCTGCATCTGCTTTTTCGGCATTCCACATAGCCCGGGCGACAATCTGGGCCATTTCATAACGGGTAAGCGGCTGATCCCCCCGGAAGGTCCTATCGTTATAGCCGTCAACAATGCCTGCGCCGAGCAGTTTGTTTACTGCATCGTAAGACCAGTGTGCCGCCGGGACATCGCCAAAGGGATTCGCCGGCGCCGCCAGCGAAGTCCCGGCAATTCCGAACGCAAAGGTGCAGGCCAAAACAATAGCTAATTTTTTCTTCATATCTATCTCCCCCAAATTCACTAATCATTTATGTATTGTTTTTATTAGTCCTCTTTGTACATATTGCCGGCCACCTGGTTTAATTCGCCGGCTAAAACCGCCAAATTCTGACTGGCCAGCGCCATCTCGCGGATCGCCTCTGTCTGATTGCCCACAATGCCGTCCAGCGTTTTACTTTTATCTGCCAGCTTCTGAACCGACGCCTGGATGCTTTTCAGGGCCAGCGTAATCTCCTGAACCGAGGTTGCGCTGGCGGTAGCGAGTTTACGGACCTCTTCGGCCACCACCCCGAACCCCCGGCCCAGATCACCGACGCGGGCCGCCTCAATCGCCGCATTGAGCCCCAATAGATTAGTTTGATCGGCAACATTTTTGATAAAGGCGACAATTTCATCTGTTTGTCTGCTTACCAGCGCCAGTTCTTTGCTCACCAGCTCCAAATCATTGCTGGTAGCGGCGACATTTTGCGCCCCGGCCGACATTTCCTGCATGCCGGCGGTCAGCTGCTGGGCAGAAGCAGCCAGGTCAGCAGCCACATTCTGTACCTTTTGATGCTTGTCAAGCAGTTGGGCGGTAGTGATACAGCCGATCACCTGCTCACCGTCTTTGACCGGTGTTGCACAAGCCACATAGGGGATACCAAAAGGTGATTTATCTGCCGGCACCAGCTGAACAACCCGCCGGCCGCTTTCCAGGCACCGCCGGCTGGTCTCCCCTCTGACCGGTGTGCCAATATCTATGGCCGACTGAGAGCCCAGGGCTTTGATCGAAGCAATTGTTATACCGTCTTTGACTACCACTACGCTCATTCTGCCCACAACCAGCCCCGGAAGATAGGGGGCTATGGCGGCAGCCATATCCAGAATGGCTGCCGCCGGGACCGTTTTCGTCTCTGAATTATCCGTCATTTCTATTCACCGGCTTTTATGAAATATTATCTGTGTAATAGCGTTGATAAATTGTAGTCAACATGAAACAAAGGACTGCACTGACCGCGACAGGCAGGGCAACAATTACAAACAACTGACTCACAGGCATATTCATGCCAATCAGTACCCCTCCTGCCACCGGCCCGGCAATCGAACCGATCTTCGCAATGCCGATGGCGATACCGTCAGCATTGGTCCGGATGGCAGTCGGATAAAACAGCGGGGTGCAGGCAGTGAGAATATACTGCGTTCCGACTACAAAAAAGCCAACAAAAAAGACCAACACGGTTAACGTCATGCCTGACATATAGCCGAGAATCCCTGTAACCAGGGTCCCGAGCAACGGGAATGCCGTTCCTGCCCGCATACCGTATTTGTCCATCACCCAGCCGACCAGCAAACCGCCGATCAGGCCGCCGAAGGAGAACCAGGCCGTAGTCAGCGAGGCCTGGGCCGCGGTAAAACCGGCCGCAACAAATAAGACAGGGAACCAGCTCTTCAGGAAGAACACCGCCAGGGAATTGATAATGTAAAACAACCAGATTATGGGTGTGGCGATGCCCAGGATGCCGCTAAACAGCATTTTTAAAGAGAACACTCCCGGCTGTTTTTTGTCTTTCTTCTCATCAAGCATAGCAAATTCCGCATTTGGCTCAATCTGCAAGCCGGGCTGCAGCTGACCTATTATTTTAACAAGCTCAGCGCGCCGGCCTTTTTGCAACGACAGAAAGCGGATGGATTCAGGCAGCAGGTAGTAAGAGAGGACCGACACGACCAGCGGTACCACGCCGCCAACTATAAACATGGACTTCCAGCCAAACAGCGGCAGCAGCCAGGCAGCCAGAATCCCGCCGAGGGTTGCGCCAATCGAGAAGCCGGTAAACATGACCGTGACCCATTTAACCCCTGAGCCTTTAGGGGCGTACTCACTCACCAGCACGATGGCCTGGGGCACGGCGCCGCCCAGGCCCACACCGGCGATAAACCGCAGCAGCAATAAGCTTTCATAAGAAAAGGCAAACACGGTTGCCAGCGTAAACAGGCTGAACCAGGCCGTACTAATAAACAAAGTTTTTTTCCGGCCGATTTTGTCACCGATATAGCCAAACATAAACGAGCCTATCATAATGCCAAAGATGGCGGCGGAGAAAATTACGCCAAACATTTTTGGCGAAATCTGCCATTGTTTCATCATATCCGGCGCCGTGTAGGTAATTGCCGCAATATCAAAGCCGTCAAACAACATTACGCAAAAAGTCCAAATAATTAAATTTACAACAAACTTGCGTGGTGGCTGTTGCAGTATTCGGGAAATATCAATTATCTGCGATCCTGACGCAGTGCCTGCCATATTTACGTCCTCCCATCATGCCGGCTTATTTCTTGGTAATCTCCACAATGCCTTTGTCGGCGTCAATTTTTACCCAGTCACCGCTCTCAATAAGCTCCAGCGGGTCGCGCTCCAGTTCGGTAACGGCTGGCGAGTGGATCACCACCGCGCCCAAAGCGACTTTGGTATTCATCACGTTAAAAATAAGACCAATCGGCGCATTACCGTTGCGGCGGGTATAATGAAACAGGCTGGACCAGCCTGAGGAGCCTTTGGCCCCGGGGAAAACCAGGATTTTATTTTTAAAACTCTGTCCGTGCAATTCATGGCGTACATCGATAATGGTGCCGTCGGCAGGATTAATGCCGCCCCAGCCGGAGATCATCTCTTTGGTTACCAGGGCTTCGCCCTCCACACATCCGCCTACCACTTTTCTCCCCTGCAGTACAATCTTTTTCATTTCAGTCCTCCTCGCCATTGACCGGTTACTGCCGCGTCAATACACTCCTCCGTGGTGCCATACCAGGCCTGTATACCCTTGATGGACGGCAGATAATGCGCCTGCTTGCCCGAATTAGTGGCCATTACCTTTACTCCCTGGGGTATGAACTGTCCCAGAGCCGGGCAGGTATCACTCATTAATACGCCGCCGGCATCATGAATAATCTTGGTAAACCCGTTGCGATCGGCAATATCCCGCAGGCCCCGGGGTGTGAAAATCCAGAGAGCGGTATTTTTATGCACATGCTTGCCTTCCAGCAGCCGGCATATCTGCCAGATTTCCTCCAGGGACGCGTGGGGGCAGCCAAACATGACAAAATCAACCTCTGTATCCTTGGCGGTGGTATTTAACGCTTCATAGGCCCATTCTTTTTCGGCCTTGCCGAAAGTCAGCCGCTCAACCGGCTGCTTGCTGCCAAAGGCTTCCGCTACCGTGCGGGCCTCGGCGGTAATACCGGGTATATGATACATCTCTACCCCGCCGGAAGATGCGGCGGCCGCCCCAAATTGCTTTAATTTAATAAGATTAGGCAGTTTGTTGATGCCATTGATAACAGGCACCCTTTCCTTCACCATTTTGCCGGCATAATAGCCAAGTAAACCCCACTCCATTTGGCTTTCCACCTGGCATTCAACCTCAATCAGATGTGTTCCCAGACGGTTTTCCTCTAAATGAAAGCCCCAGTACGGGATTTTCCCGGTCAGCATAGCGGCAGTTGTGCTGGAATTGCCTTCGGCATTGGTACGGGCTCCCAAAACAGAGTTAATATAGACAACAGCCGACGACTCCATCCACGCGCAATGCTCGCCTTTTATGGGGACATTGCCGACCAGATAAGGCGTGCAGGTGCACATCAGCGCCACGCCGCCGCGAGCCAGGTACTCCTCGTTCGCCAGCATCAATTCATAATCCTCGCGTGGTTTTCCCTGCAGTTCCCAGAATTTAGGGTCCATGGTTGTTTCAAATTGGCAGCTAAAAACTTTCACTTTGTCGCTGGCAAAGGAAACCACCTCCGGGCTGTCCAGGTTGAATTCGGAAAATAGAGCATCCAAACTGCCAAACTGATCCATATGGTGCTTTTTGGCTACCATATAGCCGCCCACATTATTGGTATCAACCAGGCGCTCCGCCCCGAGCGCCTCACCATACCGCACAAGCAGCTCCATAGCTTTTTGCCTGGCCTTGCCCTCTTTCCCGTCAAGCATCGCCTTTTCATCATCTGTCAATCTCATTGTCTTTCCCCTTTCTTCTACAGTCTGAAACAGCCATTACTAAGCATTTGCGTTGTCTGCCGAGTTTTTATTCTTTGCAAACAGGTTCAACAATATCATGAGTACACAAAGCACCAGACAGGTAGGCGCCACCACCATCCAGGTGGCTTTGGAACCCTGTAAGCCAAGTACCTTGGCAATAAACACCAGGAAAGGCGAGCCAAATTGGCCAATACCCATGGAGCAGACAAAAAACGACATCGCCAGAGTTGCTGCTGACTTATGGACACTCTTAATAGTTCTAATGGTAATTTCCGGGTTATACAGGCCAAACCCCAGGCCATACAGCGCGGCACCAACCATAAACATTACATAGGTATTATAGTGGACAACAATCATAAAGGCTGCAGCCAGAAAACCAAAAGCCAGCGCCAGTGTATATTCCTTAAACAGCCGGGTTATCTTCCCATAAAGTATACCGGCAACAAAGGCCGCGCCGGTAAACACGGTCAGCACCGTACCCGCTTCCGCCGGCCCGCCGACTTTCTCAGCCGCCATTACCAGGGCTATATTGGTTACAAAGGAGTACTGCAAAATATTAAACACCATATTAAAGGCATAGATGAACCAGGTGGTTCGCGTCAAACCGCCGAAGCTGCTGCCGGTAGCAGCCACCGGTGCCGCCTTGACTTCCGGCTCAGGCACCTTAAACAGAACCAGCAAATAGACAGGGATCAGAATAAGCAGTCCCAGAAAGTTATACTGCCAGCTAATGGCGGCCAGATATCCGCCCAGCATCTGAAAAACTACGCCGGCTGCCGCGCCGGCCGCACTTTTATACCCCATCATCGTGTCCCGCTCACTGCCGTCAAACAAATCGGCAATAAAAGAGGAAACCAGCGGGAAGGTCATGCCGAAACCTAAACCAAACAGCACCCGCGTGCCCAGCATGAAGTAGATGTCATGATAAATTGCAGGCATAATGCCGAACACAATCTGCAGCAGCATGCCAATGTACAAAATCTGCTTTTTGGGAATCATCTTTTGCAGGCGCGCCGTAACCAGCGAGCCGACAATCATCATCATCGGCGGGATGGTAAGAAATTGTTGGATCATGATGGGACTTACTCCCGGCATTGCCTGCTTTATCGCGCCCAGCGCCGGCCCGGCCATCTTGGTGGTATATAGCAAAGCCGCCAGCGATAACACCGCCGTCTTTGTTGCCAATCCATACTGTTGTACGCTCATAGCCACACCCCTTTATCCATTTCAGTATTTCTCTATAGCGGCTTCTATTGCAGATTATCTTTTAGCCGCTCCTGCAGGGCACTCATATCAATCTCATGCACGCTGCCCGTCCCGGCCAGCTGCAGCGCGTGTGCTGCCGCTGCCCCGGTGGCAATACACGGCCCATGCACGCGTACACTGGAGAGGGCGTCCATATCGGCATCAATGCACCGGCCGGCTGCCACCAGATTGTCAACATCAGGCGGCGTCAGGCTGCCAAAGGGAATGTAATGGACATGGTCGGCCGGGAATACCTGCCAGCTGTAGCCCTCTGACTTGGCATGCAGTTCCATGGGCCATGCCGTCCGGCCAATGGCATCGGCAAACCGGGTACCGGCCCGCACGTCATCTCCGGTCAATTGCTGCCGGCCCACAATCCAGCGGGTCTGGCGGATGCCCGGCAAGCCATAGGAGCGGATACGGGCCCTGCCAAAGGCCTGGGGAAATTCTTTGCGCATAAACTCAACAGCCGCATCAATCTGATCTTTTCCTTCCAGCGCTTTGGCTGAAGCAGCCAGCGGTTCAAGCGGTGTCTCAACATGCGACATATTGACAAACGCCATTTCCTTTTCCGGAAAAGTAAAAATAAGGCCGTCCGTACGTGTCAACCCATATTCCTTAGCCCGGCTTTTTTGTGCAGCCACAAACTCTTCCCGGGTTGGCTGGCTGGCAATATTAATCCCGTCAATGATAACCATATGCGAACCATATACAAAGCCTGCTGCCGGCACCCGGCAAGGCAGACCGGCCTGCCAGGTAAGCGCCGCATCCCCGGTGGCATCCACAAAACCGTTCGCACTAACCCGGACATCACCATACCGGGTGGAAAAATCGACTGACCCTATGCGCCGGCCGTCCCGGGCCACACTGCGTATAACAGCCCCCAAAATAACGGTAATGCCTGCCGCCTGTACCTCTTTTTCAATCCAGCGGGAAAGTGCCAGGTCGTCATAAATAATGGAGCCCAGCCCTTCCTGAAGATAATGCAGCGCCCCTGCTGCCCCTAAATCACGGAGCATGTCGTCGGCAATCCCGTGGGTCAATTGAGTTTTCGCCGGCGGATTGGATAACAGGCCGCAGAAAAGACCAATTTTCGAATTGACAATTTGCCCGCCCAGGGCCGGCAAACTGTCGACAAGCACAACTTTACACCCCAGGCGCGCTGCCTCCAGTGCTGCCGAAATACCGGAAATACCGGCACCAACAACACAGATATCGGCTTCTGCCGCCTGCACTGAGCCTATACCCCTGCACACAGTCTGCGTCGTTGCTGTTTTACTGATTTCACTCATCTACATACCCTCTTTCTTTTGCCGCATCATTTGTTTGAGCAGTTAGTATTTTGGGCCGGTTGTTGATCCTCACCCGGCTTATTTGTCTATAGCATAATGAATTTACAAAATTAATTCAGCAAACATTGCTACAATTGTCAAAATTATAGTTTTTTAGAAATTGGCGTTCTGACAAAAGAAAAAGGCCGGCTGTAATAACAGCCAGCTTGCGATTTTCCGGTTTCCGGCGACTAATCTATTTTAGTTTTTGGCATATTCCAATAACCGCGCAACATTAGTTACAATCAACTTCCGCTTGCTGATATGGCCAATAACCCGCTCCCGCTTCAGTTCGCCAATAGCATTATTCAGTGTAACCCGGTGGACGCCAAGAATAAAAGCCAGCTCCTGCTGGGAAATTCCTTTGGAGCAGGCTTTTGGCAATTCCAGGGTGCTGCTGCCTTCCCGCTTCAATATATACAGCAATACTTTGCATATCCTGCTGGGCAGAGAGGCTAAATCACCACCCCGGTTCACGCCCAGAAAGATCTTATACGCCATGCTTTGTATCAGGTTGGACACCAGCTCAGGGTGCTTAGCCACAATCTCATTATTAAAGCAGGAACGCGAAAAAGTATATATCTCACAATCTTCGATAGCCGTAAGTGTATGGCACATATTCGTGATCGGCCGCCTGTCAAAAAAAGGCGCAGCGCCAAAAATATTCCCTTTATCAATGTACCAGACAATTTTCTCATCGCCGTTTTTATTAATCTTGGAAAACTTGATCTGGCCGGCATGCAGATAATATAAATGATCCACAGGCTGGCCATAGCCAAGCACAGTACTGCCCTTTTGATAGTAATTCTGCTGACCAAGATCTAATGCTGTTTCCCAAATAAGATTTTGTTCGCTAATCCAAGGAGAACAAAAATCCTGAGTTGGATTTATTAGCATAGAAATTCCCCTCCATTCTTCGCTATATAGATGCGGCGGCAACCAGCTGAAACAGACAGCTACGTCAGCAGCTTCAGCAGAAATAGCCCGCATATATCGTTCCAGCATGGATAATCCGGGTTTGAAACAGACTTAATTTGATAAACTTCAAACTTATTTTTTGACACAAAATGATAATATCCTGCAAAATTTTTAACTATCTATTAATATAATAATAAATTCAAAAAATTAAATCTGTAAATAAAGCTACATTTTTATTTTTTGCCAGGAGGGCCAGTATTATGTTCCGGCTAACATCAGAATCCATTATGTGTTACGCATAGTTATAAAAAATAGCGCAGGCAGGTGAAAAAAGCTCCGCATACTGCGAAATCCGAGGCGGCGCCGGCGCGTTTATTATAAACTCGGGCAGAACAAAAAAAGACGCAAAAGCGTCCTGCCTTTGCGTCGCGAAACTCAGTTCCGTATTAGATAGTCGAATGCTCCCAGTGCCGCATTGGCACCAGAGCCCATAGCAATAACAATCTGTTTATAAGGACTGTCTGTGCAGTCACCGGCGGCAAACACCCCCGCCACACTGGTCGCCCCGTGGCGATCTGTAATAATCTCGCCAAAACGGTTGCATGCTATCGTATCCTGCAGCCAATCGGTATTCGGAATAAGGCCGACCAGGATAAAAACCCCCTGCAGTTGCAGGTGATGGTGTTCTCCGCTGCGACGGTCTGTGTAAGATAGGCCCTCGACCTTATCCCCACCGGTAATTTCCCGGGTCTGCACATTTTTTAAAACCGTTACATTCGGCAAACTGTACAGACGCTGCTGCAAGACGGTATCGGCTTTCAATTCCGGCGTAAATTCAAGTACCGTCACATGCTCCACAATACCGGCCAAATCAATCGCCGCTTCTATCCCCGAATTGCCGCCGCCAATTACGGCCACACGTTTTCCCTTAAACAAGGGACCGTCACAATGGGGGCAGTAGGCCACTCCTTTATTCTTAAACTCGGTTTCTCCCGGTACACCAATCGTACGCCAACGGGCACCGGTGGCAAGAATAACCGCTTTACTCTTTAACACCGCACCATTTTCCAGTTCAATTTCAACGAGTTTTTTCCTCGCCAGTTGGCGGCCGCGCTGCCGCTTCATCACATCAATCCGGTATTCCTTCATGTGTTCCTCAAGATTTGCCGCCAGTGTTGGGCCTTCCGTGTATTTTATACTAATGAAATTCTCAATTCCCAGTGTGTCTTTAACCTGGCCGCCAAACCGTTCGGCAACAATCCCGGTACGAATTCCCTTCCTGGCCGCATAAATGGCTGCACTGACCCCTGCCGGGCCGCCGCCCACAACCAGAATATCAAAGGGCTCTTTTGCTGCCAGTTCGGAACCGTCAGGCTCCTTGCCGAGTTTAGCCAGTATTTCCTCGACTTCCATGCGGCCACTGCCAAAAAACTCACCGTTTCGATAAACGACCGGCACGGCCATAATCTCTTTAGCCCGGACTTCATCCTGAAATACAGCACCATCTATCATAGTATGAGTAATCGCCGGATTAAGAACACTCATAAGATTAAGAGCCTGAACGACCTCCGGGCAATTATGGCAGGTTAAGCTGATATAGGATTCAAAATAATGCGTCCCCTTAATGGCTTTAATCTGATCGACTACCTTCTGTTCAACCTTAGGTGCCCGGCCGCTGACCTGCAGCAATGCGAGCACTAACGAGTTAAATTCATGGCCCAAAGGAATGCCGGCAAATGTTATTCCACCTTCTTCCCCCTCACGCTGGATAAGGAAGCTAGGCGTTCTTGGCAGCTCGGTTTTCATAACGGAGATCCTTGGCGTCATAGAACTGATCTCATCTACCAGGGCAAGCATGTCACCAGATACCTTGTCACTGCCTGCACTTACTTTAATATGTACGTTGCCTGCCATCAGTTGAAGATACTGCGACAATTGTTCCTTGATATTCGGATCCAGCGACATTGAACCCACCTCTTTAGATCTTTCCTACCAGATCCAGACTGGGTTTCAGGGTGGCAGACCCTTCCCGCCATCGGGCTGGGCAAACCTCGTTCGGGTTTTTCCGGATATATTGGGCTGCTTTAATTTTGTTCAGCAGCGTGCTTGCATCACGGCCGATGCCGCCGGCGTTGATTTCAACTGCCTGGACAATACCATCCGGATCAATGATGAAGGTCCCGCGGTCAGCAAGCCCCTTATCTTCGATCAGTACTTCAAAATTTCTTGATACAATATGTGAAGGATCACCAATCATGATATAAGTAATTTTGCCGATGGCTTCCGAACTGTCATGCCAGGCTTTATGGGTGAAATGAGTATCGGTAGAAACAGAGTATACTTCCACACCCAATTCCTGTAAAGCAGCGTAATGATTTTGCAAATCTTCCAGCTCGGTCGGGCACACAAACGTGAAATCTGCCGGATAGAAGCATACTACACTCCATTTGCCTTTGAGATTCGCTTCTGTAACCTCAACAAACTTCCCATTGTGATAAGCCTGGGCTGTAAATGGTTTTACTTCAGTTCCAATTAATGACATAATGAATTCCCTCCTGCTATTTAATAATTATCACGTTTAAGAACGAATCGATAATTATTATCTTTTGATTGTTATTATCCTATAACTTTTACTGAACGTCAAGAGGGTATATGAAAATTTTTGCAAAAAAGTAGGAAAAAGTTCCTTGCCATCTAAATTTCTCCGGCTCGCCTGCAGCTGCCGGTCACAGGCAGTTTGGCAGACAATACGTGTACCCCTCTGGAAAAAATCATTAAATTTAACAAATACCGGGAGGAATATGCAATATTCCGGCAGAACTAGAAGATATACCTGAAACGTTTGTTATATTCTGCCGAAACTTACCGGGAAAGGAAGGAGTGTATGCAGGAGTTTTACTGGGGATGTCTGATCTTCGGCGTAATTTTTTCGATTGCGACGGTTTTATTTGCAGATATTGCAGGCAGCCTCTTTGATAACCTCTTTCCGGCATTCTCACTGGATCATTTAGCATGGCTGCAGCCCATAGTTATCGTAGGGGGAATGACAATCTTTGGCGGTACCGGCATGGTGCTGACAAACCACACCGAATTGACAGCAGCCGAGATTTCCGTATTATCGCTGCTAACAGCAACAGGGCTGAGTGCCTTCATTTATTTCCTCTATGTTAAACCGATGAGAACCTGCGAAAATTCATCCGGTTTTTTTATCAAACAGCTTATCGGCAAAACGGAGAAGTAGTCGTGCCTCTACCTGCCAGCGGGTACGGTGAAGTGCTGATAAGAATTGGTGCGGGCAATACCAATCAAATTGCAGTAAGCAATGACAACGTAGCGCTTGCCGCCGGCACACAAGTTGTAGTTACTGATGTGAAAGATAGAATTTTGTATGTGTCTAATTATCAGGAACAACATGAGGGAGGATCAAAATGATTATGGACTACTTTACTATTCCGGCCATTGTTTTAGTGGTTATTATTGTTTTAGGTTTGGCCTTTTGGGCCAGGTATCGAACCGTCGGACCTGATGAAGCAATGATTGTAACCGGATCTTTTTTGATGGGTGAAGACGCGCTTACGGATGAATCAGGACGCAAAATCAAAATTGTCCGGGGCGGCGGCGCATTTATTCTGCCAATTTTTCAACAGGCAGACAATCTTTCTCTCCTTTCTCACAAGCTGGATGTCTCTTCGCCCGAAGTCTATACCGAGCAAGGGGTTCCGGTTATGGCCGACGGGGTGGCAATCATCAAAGTAGGCAGTTCTATTGAAGATGTGGCAACTGCCGCCGAGCAGTTCATGGGCAAACCGACGGAGGCCATTCAAGGGGAAGCCCAGGAAGTCCTGGAAGGCCATTTGCGAGCTATTTTGGGAACTATGACAGTCGAAGAGGTATATCGAAACCGGGATAGATTTGCGCAGGAAGTACAGGGCGTAGCCGCAAAAGACTTAAAAAAGATGGGCCTGCAGATTGTATCTTTTACGATAAAAGATGTGCGCGATAAGCAGGGATATCTCGATGCCCTGGGAAAACCCCGGATCGCCGCAGTAAAAAGAGATGCCGAGATTGCGGAGGCCGAAGCGGTGAGGGATGCCCGCATAAAAAAAGCCCTGGCCGACGAAGAAGGACAAAAGGCCGAATTATTGCGTGACACCAATGTTGCCGAGGCAACTAAAGAAAAAGAGCTAAAAATAGCCGCCTTTAAGCGGGAACAGGATACGGCTAAAGCCGAAGCCGACCAAGCCTATAACATTCAGAAAGCCCGTTCTGAACAGATGGTCACCCAGGAGCAGATGAAGATTGAGCTTGTTCGCAAAGAGCGGGAAATAGACATACAGGATAAAGAAATTTTGCGCCGGGAAAAACAATTTGACGCAGACGTAAAAAAGAAGGCCGATGCTGACCGCTATTCGGTCGAGCAAGCGGCAGAAGCGGCCAAAGCGCGACAAATGCGGGAAGCGGATGCAGTCCAGTATCGCATAGAGGCCGAAGCCAAAGCAAATGCCGAGCAAAAACGCCTTGAGGGCCTGGCTATTGCCGATGCCGAACGGGCCAAAGGCACCGCCGAAGCCGATATTGTGCGTTTAAAAGGCTTGGCAGAAGCAGAAGCCAAAGAAAAGTTAGCTGAAGCCTTCGAGAAATTTGGCGAAGCCGCCGTGCTAGATATAGTTGTTAAAATGCTGCCTGAGCTGGCCGGCAAAATAGCCGAACCACTTAAATCAATTGATAAACTTACGATTGTCGATACAGGCGAAGGCAATGGGGCTGTACAGGTTAGTAAATATGTCACTTCCTTGATGGCAACGGCACCGGAGATGCTGCGGAATGTCTCCGGGGTTGACCTCGAGCATATGATAAAAACATTAATTAAGCAGCCAGCAGACCATTTAGAAAATGGCGCTGACAAATAGACAAAGGGAACGAAAGGTTAGCAAAAAAGGGGATACTCCGCGAGTATCCCCCTTTTGACCGGCAGATAGCGGCTAGCATCCGGTTCTGTTTTTCAGCCGCTAAGTAAAAAAGCATTCCGAAGAATGCTTTGCTTGTCCATTAACTTGCTTTTATCTGTAACTCTGAGTACCCTGCAAACGGTGCCAAAAGCCCTTGCAAGGCACCTTCCACATTATCCAGGGTCACATTCTCGGGGTTGTGCCGGTTGGTTAAGTGGAGTTCAAAACCAAAAATTTGTTTATCATTGGCAACATAAGCCCGGTTGTTGCCAACGTTAATCAGTGTTATCACCTTGCTTTGAAACAAGCGGTGGGCAATTTCTTTATATAAATCCATATTATTGCTGGTAGGCTCCTGGGTTACGATTTCAATAGAAAAAATTCGGGACGTTTCATCGCACGAAATACACATTACTAACACTTCCTTATCTCAATTGCTGAAAACACGGCCGTACTCAACGTTTTCGCCATATATATTGTAACATTATCGAGAATGATTTTCAATGATTATTCGTGCCGCCACCAGGCTTGACTGCCCCTAAAAGACTGACGGTACAGAATTGCACTGTTGAAAGGAGAACTCCAAGAGAATTGCCCCTCGGGTCTCGCAAAATACTAATTTCCAGGTCAACCCTGCAAAACTGTGCATGGATTGCCGGATATGTAGATTGGTTACGGCAGTTGGCCCCTTTCCGGCGGCCCGAGGGACTTGCCTAAGCCAAGTTTTCTCTTAGGAAATAAGCTTGTTGATTATCGACAAGGAAGGGTTAAGGCCGCCGACGGCGAAGATATTGTAATCGTAAATCACAAAAGCCTGACGACGACAACAACTACCATTTTTCTGTTTTTCTTAATTAAAAGTGACCTTAAATTTGGAGTGGTTACAATATGTATTCACCGCACGGCACCTGTAAACAGATTTTAGACAACCTTTTTAACGGCATCTATTGTCTTAATACCAATAAACACATTACCTTCTGGAATAAAAGCGCCGAAAAAATCACCGGGTTTTCAGCCCAGGAAGCGATGAATAATCAATATTGCACAAACCTGCTGGCCCACCTTGATCATAACGGCGAAAGCCTCTGCCAGACGCAATGTCCGGTTTCGCTTACCCTTAGTGACGGAATGCCCCGGGAACTTGATGTTTTTTTCCGGCACAAGAACGGTCATCGCCTCCCTGTCTCCATTCGTGTTTTCCCGCTCCAGGATGAGGACGGGGCCATCATCGGTGCTGTGGAGACTTTTGCGGACAACTCGCCCCGGGAAACGCTGTCCCGCGAGCTTGAGCAGTTAAAGGGTACGGCAAATATTGATCAACTGACCCAACTGTTTACCAGGCGTTACGGTGAAATCCTCCTCGCTGCCAAACTTGCCGAATATCAACTTGGCGGGCGCCCTATAGCGGTTCTGTTTATTGATATCGATAAATTCAAAAAAGTAAATGATGCCTATGGCCACCACACAGGCGATCTGGTGCTCAAAACAATAGCCAAGACCCTGACCAATGCCGTGCGTAAAGAGGATTATGTGATCCGCTGGGGAGGCGAAGAATTAGTCGCCCTGGTATCCGGCGTGGTTGATTATTATGGCTTGGAACAGATTGCCAACAAGCTGCGGGCACTTGTTCAGCAAACCAGTATTGCTGCCGACGGCCATATCATTCAGGTAACAGTTTCCATTGGCGCAACCCTGGCCACTCCCGACGATACCCTGGAAACGCTGATCAACCGGGCCGATACGTTAATGTATCAAAGCAAACGGGCCGGCCGTAACCGCGTCACGGGCGGCTAGCATATACACCAGGACTGCTTTCAGGTTCTGCCATAACCTAAATGGATTTATAGCAGGCCCTAACACCTGATTTTACAGGAGTTAGGGCCTGCTTTCGCCGTTACTGCTGATGCATTTCTTCTAACAGGACCCAAGGGTTACATGAAGCCTTAGCAAGACAGAGGACGGTGTTTTTTATCTGCTGCCTCCTGCCCGGGTAGAAAGGCTCTGTGCTTTCTCAACTTGAGAACAACAGGCAGCACAATAACTGACGCCACACCAATCTGAACGAGGTTGCCGGGTATTGATGTCATCGGCGCGAGCCAATTGCCATAAATAATCCCCTCGGCACCATAATAACCAGCAACCTTAATGATACAGGCCGCTGCCAGGGCCAGAAGATACGCCTTAAGGGTTTGATTCTGTTCACAGATTGCGCCGACCGTATACCCCATGAGCCCGACAATGACCAGGGTAAAAGGTGCCCATAAAAACCAGCCGCCCACGACATCAAATAGAGCCATGCCAACGCCTCCCGCCAAAGCGCCAAACCGGCGCCCGTAAAGAATGGCGATAATAAATAACGGCACATTCCCTAAATGAATTAAACCGCCATTTGCCGCAATGGGGAGACGGACATTGATAAATGCTGTACAGACAAAAACGAGAGCAATGCCCAGGGCTGCGTAAACTAATTGTTTTGTTTGACTGAAAGACCGTTGTTCCATACTGCTCTTTCCACCTTTTCCATCTTATAAGCTTGTGTTTACTGCTCGCTGAAAGAAACCTCTGCAAAACATGTTTGTATTATAAATCAATTTTGGTTCTATTAAAATAGGCAGAATTAACATTTTATATAGGTACAGATAAAAAATGTATTGTAAGGCAAAACTCCTGTCAGCTCTACATCAGCGCTGACAGGAGTTTTATAGTTTTGCCATAACCAGTGATCCGGTTCTTCAACAACTCTAGCAAAATGTTTGACCTTCCGTTGTAATCGAATTTACTTTTATATCTTTTTTACAAACTCTGATTTTAATTTCATAGCACCAAAACCATCAATGTGGCAGTCAATATTATGATCGCCCTCAACCAAGCGGATGTTCTTGACCTTCGTTCCCATTTTTATGGCCGAAGAGCTTCCCTTTACCTTAAGATCTTTGATTACACTTACTGAATCACCATCCTGCAGTACATTCCCATTGGCATCTTTGACAACTTTTTCTTGCGTGCCTGCTCCGGCCTCCCATTCATGGCTGCATTCCGGACATACCAATAAGACTCCGTCTTCGTAAGTGTATTCTGAATTACATTTTGGACAATTTGGCAATTGGCTCATGAGTTTATGCTCCATTCTTTATAGGTTTAATCATCAATCTTTCTTATTATAGCATCTCACTCTCTTTTTTCCAGCCTCGGCCATGGACTTTGGGGAAACAGAGCCGCCAGGCAGTGCGAATTTACGAGCCAAGGGTATCCTTCAGGGAAAAAATGTTAATCGATATAAGTAGCTTCCAGTGGGTTTCTATCTACTAATCTCATATAACTATACTTAGGATAACCGACCATAACTGCACCTACTACCGTCTTTTCTTCTGCTATATTGAATAAATTAATTAGCTGTGAATTTTCGATAGCTGCAAAATACTCAAAGATGCCGGCCCAACAGGTTCCCAGTCCTAAGGCAGGGGCGAATAACTCCAGATAGGTTAAGCAGGAAATAGCGTTATTTTTAGCGTAGAAAGAATTCTTGTCCGCAATAGCTATAATTAAATTGGGTGCGCCGCGGAAAACCGAATCAAGCCCTTTTTCCCTATAACCGACTATCGCTGCTTCCAGCAGATGCCTTACCGGGGAGTTTTCTGCCATTTGAATCGTAATTTCAGCGGCTTTCTCCAGCAGCTGTTTGTTTTCTACTATAACATAGCCTATACCTTGACTATTAGACGCAGTCGGGGCTAATCGGGCGATATTGACTAATTTTGCTAACATTTCTCTTGCTACCGGCTTGTCATGATAAGTTCTTATGGAACGGCGGGATCGTAAAAAATGTTCTGCCTGCTGCGGGTTTAACTTTGGCAAAGCAGTAGCATCCACTTGCAGTGCCAGTGGTGCTTTTTCGTTGTCGATTGCCGAATTAGGACAGATTGCAACACAATGACCACAGGCATTGCAATGGGCACCTGCCACTTCTTCCGGCCCCTTGTCTCCCATCGCCAACACATAAATCGGGCATTCCTTGATGCAAAGCCCGCATTTACTACACCTGGTATTGACCGTTATTAAGCTCATTGCCGTCATCTCCTTAATGAAATAATCAACAAACGTTGAGTTTTAAACACCTGTTGATTATAATAGTAGCAATGCGGTTAGTTGAAAGCAATGAGTAAAACGGGCACATATGTTGATTAATAAACAAAACAGATAAAGATGTTCATTTATACCAATACTAAGGAGAAAATCTCTTATGGACAGGCGTATTAAAAAATCCAGGCAAGCCATTATGGATGCTTTTACTAAGCTGATGCTGGAAAAAGATTTTGAGAAAATTACAATCAACGAAATTGCCGAGCTGGCAAATGTAAACCGGGGAACGGTATATTCCCATTATGTCGACATATTTGATTTATTAAATCAATGCATAGAGAATCACTTAAATAAGCTATTTGAAAACTGTCAGCCCAGAGGTAATGATACCAATATGTCTGGCAAGGATTCGCTTTGTAAAACATTTACCTATTTAGAGCAGCATCCTTTTTTCTACTCCAAAATGCTAACAAGTAACAGCACCACTGCCTTTAGAAACCGGTTACACGCTTTGATGGTGAAGAGTGTGGAAGAGCAGATTGCTGTGAGTGGCATCAATAATGCTGTGGATAAGGAGATTATGGTGCAATATTTTGCTTCGGCAACCATCGGTGTAATTGAATGGTGGATTACCCATTCCATGCCCTATTCAGCAGAATATATGGCAGAACAGTTATTGGCGCTGATGGAGAGATATCAAAATATGCGCAGCATTTGATATTCATTACGCACTGCTTCTGGATAGTAGTTACAAAAAGTATATACTCGCCAGTAAGCGCCCAGTAGTGTACTATAGAAGTAGCAATATGCAGGGAGGGTTTATCACATGAAAAAAGAAATTGAAGTGTTTGATTATGCCCATGAAATTATGAAGGCAGTCAAAACAGGTGTTTTGTTAACCACCAAGGCCGGTGACAAAGTGAACTCGATGACCATTTCCTGGGGTACACTCGGAATCGAGTGGTCAAAACCAATTTTTACTGTGTTTGTTAGAGAAAACCGCTTTACAAAACACCAACTGGAAAAAAATCCTGAATTCACAATCAATGTACCCTATGGTGCTTTTGATAAAAAAATATTGGGGATCTGCGGGACAAAATCCGGTCACACAACCGATAAAATCAAAGAACTTAACCTGACGCTTGTCGCCGCTGATACCGTTGCTGTTCCCGGGATCAAGGAGCTGCCGTTAACGCTGGAATGCCGGGTTGTTTACAAGCAGAAACAGGATGCGCGGGAAATTACAGAAGAGAACAGGAACCTGTTTTATCCGCAGGCTGTCGATAGCTCCTTCCATGGTGCGAACAAGGATTTTCATACCGCCTATTATGGGGAGATTGTCAGCGCCTATATTATCGAATAGCGCCCTCTGCCAGCTGGCCATCTGTACTTGCATTTTACACCGCCCTTCAGCCGCCGCACAAGCGGGAAGGCGCGGGCTTAATAGCCGTTGCCGGGGTACTGCCAAGCTGCAAGTGCGACTGGATGCAGCAAAGGATACCGACTATCCTCAGCAGCTAATAAGCAGCAGCGGGGCAAACAGGGATGACCGGTTTATGACCGCCCTTGTTGTTTTGGCCGGATATTCCGGCTTGTTAGTGTTGAGTATGCAACAGCAATCGAACCAAGACGCATGTGTAGGGGTAAACCCTTTGCATGCGTCTTTTTAATTTCCCCCTGTAAAAAAGCTGACGGCAAATCCGGCCGCAGTCTTACTATAGGGGTATATATATATCTGATCAAGTAACGGCATCCAGCTCCAGCTTCCTGTCCGGTCATAGCGTCCGCCCTGCCGGCAGAACGGGACTGGGAGGCGCAGCCGCCCGGGGCAGAGCCGGAGGACCGGCTTGTGCTGAAGAGCATCTTAAACGAGGCCTTTAACCCTGGACCGGCTGCTGGCCCTGGCCTGGGAGCTGGATGGCCAGGTTCCGGAATTGCTGGAGCTGGTCATGGATTTCGAGTCGCTCACTGCCCTGGAATCGGGACAGTCGGCGGAAATCACCTATAAGCAGGGGTTACGGGACTGCAGCCATAGCCAACAGGAATTTATGACCTTCCTGCAGCAGGAATAGGCGGAAGCTACAGTGCTTACTTCCTGCCGCTGATTAGCATAAAATGGATGATAACGGGCAAAATAGCCTGCTACCCTTCATTAAAGGAAAACAGACCTCTGTGTCGAACAACACGTTATGAGAATGATAGATAGCTTTAGGTTGGGGTTTTCAAACCAGTTTGCGAAGATTTGGTATTTGGTATAAGGAGTGAGAGTAGTTGTTTGACTATTTTAGTAACCTCATGCAGGCGGCATTGACCTTTATGTATAACCTTACCAACATGGTGGGCTTCCCCAGCTACGGGACAGCCATTATTTTGCTGACAGTAATGATCAGGATATTGCTTTATCCCCTGACGGTCAAACAGGTTAAAGCAATGAAGGCCATGCGTGAACTGGGCCCTAAGCTTAAGGAACTGCAGGCAAAACATAAGAACAACAAAACGAAACAGCAGGAAGAAATCGCAAAATTGTATAAAACGTCGGGTGTGAATCCCCTGGCCGGCTGTTTGCCGATGATGATTCAGATGCCTTTTTTAGCAAGCATGTTTTATGCACTGCGAAATTTCAGCTATGTCAGCCACCCCGGCTTCCTCTGGATAAAAACCTTGTCCGGGCGGGACCCTTTGTATATTCTGCCTGTGCTTGCGGCAATTACCACCTATATTTTATCACAGCAAACCATGAATGAGACCAATCCGCAAAACCAGTTGATGTCCATTGCTATGCCCTGTGTTATTGGGTATATGGCCATCCATTTTCCTGCCGGGTTAGGTTTGTACTGGGTAGTAAGCAATCTGTTTCAAATTGTTCAGCAGCGGCTATTATACCGGTAACCTGTATCGTAACCGGCTCTGGCTAAAGCCACCTGTGCTTTTAGGATATCGTGGTTCTTATGTCAGTTATAAATTTTGCCAGACACATAAGAGGGCAGTTGGGGAAGATCGGACTTGTTGCACAGTCTGACCTTCCCCACTGCCCCCTTTCCTATTTTCGCCCACTCAAGTCCTTTACGGACATTAAATGATGCAGCCAATCTTGTTATTTAAAATTTTAACAAATGTTTTGCGAATGAAGGTATCGGAATAGAATTTCTCGCATAGTTCTTGCAACTGCCGGGGCGTAAACCCGATATCTTCGGCCAGCACTTCCGGAAATTCCTGTTCGGTCAAAATATGCTGAGCAATTGCCTGGGTGCTGGTGAATAACCCGATATGTAAAATAGTGTTGCCACTGTGCCAGGTTTCGTTAAAACGACGGCAAAACTGCTGCAGCGCCGTACGGCAAGCACTTTCATTTAACTCCCAGAGGCTGACCAGCTCTTCTAGCGTTGCCGACATGGCCGCAGCATCCTCCCTATTCATTTGTTGAATAGAAGCCAGTAGTTCCTGCGTGGAGGCAATGGGGATTAACAGTTTCTCATTGTCCTCATACATAATATAATAGAAGGCCAGTGGGACATATATGTACAACAAAAACCCCAGTAATGATTTACTGTCAGGATAACACGCCCAGTTATTATCCAAAGTGCTCCGGGGATAATCAATGAGGGTCGTATTGACAAATAACACCTGCTGCGGATCAGCCTTATCGTCAAAATGACTTTGCCATACATCTGTTTTGCCGGCTAATGTACCTTCCCAGTAATAGTGGCTATTGTATTTGCACATTATAACACCTCACAGGGGTTGATTATCTATACTTAGCGCGAATACAACTCAATAATATGAATTTCGTTGACTTCAATTGGCAGTTCTTCCCGCTTGGGCAGACGAATCAGCGTGCCGCTGAAATCATCGTAGTTCTTTTCAATATAAGGCAAATCAAAAGATCTAAGATCACGGAAATTGCTGACAAACATTTCATTGTTACGGGATTTCTCCTGCAAGCTGATCGTGTCACCTACAGCCACGGCATAGGATGGGATATCAACACGTTTACCATTGACTTGAATGTGGCCATGGTTAACTATTTGGCGTGCTTGTCGTATGGAATTGGCAAAGCCGATACGGTAGACCAGATTATCAAGACGGCACTCCAACGCCTTTAATAGGACAAGACCGCTGACGTCCCGGCTGTTCAAAGCCTTTTGCATATACCGGGCAAACTGTTTTTCCAGTACTCCATAATAGGATTTCAATTTTTGTTTTTCCAGCAGTTGGATGCCGTAGTTAGAGAGTTTCTTATTGCTCCGCTTAGCTGTTTTTTCAAGACGATTGAGGGCCTTAGGGTGACCGAAGATGTTTACGCCAAAACGGCGGCAAAGTTTAAACCGGGGATCTCTTTTAGTTGCCAAAATACAATCATTCCTTTCGCAAAAGCTGTTTGGTTTAGTTACTTGAACTGGGTGACCTGCATACTGTAATAAGTATAGCATTGATGAGAATGATATTCAATATCATTCTCATCAATCAATATTACTGCTACAAAAAATAAAGTTCCCGCAATGATTTGCAGGAACTGCTGTGATATCCTCATTATTTCCTAATTGTTTGCAACCAACGCTGCACCAGTCTCCTCCATGAGCGGGTGCAGATCCTTTCTTGCCTGGGCCGGCTCATTGCGCATACCGGCAACGACAAGTACCTCTTTAACATCAAACTCCAGCAACTGAAACATGTGTTTTGTATAATCGAAATACACCTGAAACAGGCCGGGATCAGGATTACCCTGAGTGAACACAAGAATCAGCTTTTTTTTCCCATTTTCTTTGAAGTACGGCGAGAATCGCGGCGAGAATTGCGCATACAACCTGTCGGTGAATATCTTCGCCTGGGCACTCATCTGCCCCATATAAACCGGCGAGCCGAGAACAAGGGCGTCGGCCTGCGCAAGTTCGTTATAAAGTTTTTGCATATCGTCGTTGATAATACAACCCCGCTCGCCTTGTTTGCAGCCATAACAACTCCGGCACGGTTTGATATCAAGATCGCTAAAATGCCAGGCTTGCGTTTCGGCTCCCTGTTCTTTCGCCCCTTCGAGTATTTTGTTCACTGTCCAGGCGGTATTGCCTTCTTTCCGGGGACTTGCATTAAAACCGATGATTTTCATGTTTCCTCCTAGCAACAGTCTGTAGAGTATATCGATCAATTGACATGTACATCTTTAAAATTTACATCGCAGGCTATTTTAATGCATACTCCACTGCGGCAGCGGCATGCAGCCTGGTCGTATCAAAAACCGGGATTTCAACATCGGCCTGCCTGATCAGCAACGGGATTTCCGTACAGCCTAATACCACTCCCGCGGCCCCGTTTGCCGCCAGCTTCTGGATGATGGCAGTAAATCGCGCCCTGGATTCAGGCCGGATCACGCCCTGGCACAATTCGTGATAAATCACATGATGAATAAATTCTCTTTCCGTCTCCCCGGGAATCACTACGGTTATATCAAATTTTTCTTTCAGGACCTGCTTGTAGAAATCTTGTTCCATTGTGAATTTAGTGCCTAGAAGACCAACCTGTTTCATTTCCTGTTCGGCAATGGTGTGGCCTGTTACTTCGGCAATGTGCAGCACCCTGATGCCGGCGTGTGTCTCAATATCAGCTGCCATTTTGTGCATCGTGTTCGTACAGATAACCACAAAATCGGCACCGCCGTTTTTCAGCCGGACAGCGGCAGCTACCATGATGTCGGTCAGTTTGTCCCAGCGGTTTTGATGCTGCAGGGTTTCTATTTCCTGAAAATCGACGGAATACAGCAGGCATTGGGCCGAATGCAGCCCACCCAGTTTCGCGGCAACCATTTCATTGATCAGTCTGTAATATTCCAGTGACGACTCCCAGCTCATGCCACCGATCAAGCCGATTGTTTTCAAAGTACACCCTCTCCTTTGTTAATCCGTAGTAGCCCGCCTTGGCTATTACATGCCGAATGCATCAACTACGCTTCATTTTACTCTCACCTAACCAAACTTACAACTTCAAAATGCACGCCCTGCTCCGCAGCTCCAGGTCTGGGCAGGACCAGGTGAAGGGATAACCTTACAACAGCTCATCCCCTTTATTTTATAAAGCACAGGAACGGGTTCTGCCGCTTCGAAAATGAAGCAGCAGAACCCGTCCCATATTTGCTGTTTAATTAAGAGTATTCTCTATGGCATACCGTTCTAAAAATCTATCAGGTCTGGTTTATAGCCGTCAGGCAATTCTTCTTCTGTTACAAATTTGAAATTGTCATCATTCAGTATTGGTATAAATATTTCATAGGGAATCATAGAAAACTCACAGGCATAATTACTGGCACCGAACCACATACCGGCTTTGCTGTTTAAATTTAAACTTCTGGCAAACTTTGTGTAGTTTGAGCAGTCATGAACTGCTACATCCCAGTTTTCTTCAACAGCTATTTTCATAAATTTCAAAGTTAATTCCCTGCTCCAAATTGGCGAGATATAGCCATGTCGCGAAATATACATATTTTCGCCCTGATAGTTGTTTATGTTATTTTCGTTTAAATGCAATTCCGCACAGTTGATAAAATCGAATTTTGTCGCAAAGATTGCTTGTTTTTTCTTGAAAAATACTGCAAAAAACTCAGGCGTCATTGGGGTTTCAATACCCACGCTCTTAATATATTTTTTCGCTAAGCCAATATTTTCAATTACTTTGTCCGCGCAATTAGAGGCACCCAGATTGAACCGGATCTCATCAAGACCGGCTTCGGCCAGGGCTTGCAAGGTTTCTTCGGTAGCTAATGTGCCGTTTGTATATAAATGCTGATGAACTTGGGCATCACTAAATTTCTTTATAACCGGATAATATTTTTCAATTTCCATAAACGGTTCTAAAAAAACGTAGGAAATGCCAGTGGGTTTTTGGTGAATGGAAAGCAGCAGATCAATATCCTTATCATAAAATTTTGTGCCGCCAATTTCCCACATACCTTCGCCAACTGGATGAATATCTTCCATTTCGCCATAATTATAGCAGAATTTACACTTTAAATTACATGTATTCGTTTTCCTGATTGCACTCAAACCAGTCCCCAACAGACAGGACCGGCATCCTTGGGGAAATTTGCGTTCATTGCCTACAAAAAATGTTCTATTTTCCAAGGTTTTTAACCCTTTAATCTCCGACATCAACAGTTCATTTCTATGATCAATGGCCGCCTCAATCTGCGCAAAAGTAGCATAAATGATTTCTTCCTGTTTTATGCTGATTTCCTCGTCCTCAGGCAGTTGTGAAAAAAAATCAAACCATATCAACGCATCACTTTTAGAAATTTTCATAACCTATCCGCCTATCTGCTTAATCTATACTTCGCCAGGTATGAATACACTATTAAAAACCGGTAGTTGAGTTCAATTAGCCTATTCTTAATAAGTAATCAAGCCATAACATTTAAATTATACTGGGTTATGCAGGCGTTTGCAACAATAGCGCCGGGAATGGCTAAGGAGGGCGGGAAAGCCAACGGTTATTTCGCCCAGTTATGACGCCCCCAGTTTTCTTTTTGCTTATATTAAGATTTGGCAAGGTTTATTAACATCTATTAACATTCATAAGCGGGTAAATAAATTTATGTTATTATCAGCGTATAGTGTACGACTAGCCCGCTGACGGCCCGGGAATAAAAAAAAATACATAGTTAGCATACTTATCGAAAGATAAGGACGCAAAGCCATGGGTCTAAGGGCAAAGGTGCCTATGATTGCCAGGTTGCCGTTTGGTTTAATCGCTGAACGCCTCATAAACCAGCTATGGGGCTGGTTTATTTGTTTGGAAAAATGGCTTGGTAGTAAATGAAACGGAGTGTGATAAAAATTATGTCAAGAGCAGGGTTACGTATTTTTACGCAAATAAACCGCCCCTCCCGCGCTTTGCTTGATGGTTTTTCACGAATACCAACCGCCAATATCGCCCGCAACCTACATCGTCGCGCATGCATGAATAGCAAAATCCGCCCGCTGAACGACATCCCGTTAGTTGGACCGGCTATTACCGTTACGTCCCGCGCCGGGGGTGCGCTCATGCTGGATAAGGCGCTTGATATTGCCCAACCTGGCGATATTATTGTGGTAGATGCCCAAGGTGACCTGACCTTCTCCGTTATGGGAGAGCTGATGGCCTTGTGGGCCAAACAAAGAGGTATCGGTGGTCTTGTTATTGACGGTGCTATTCGCAATACACAAATATTAAAGAAGATGGATCTGCCTATTTATGCGGCCGGAGCCAATCCGGCCGGTCCTTATACAGACGGCGCCGGCGAGATTAATATCCCTGTCACGTGCGGGGGTGTTATTGTTTATCCCGGCGATATATTGGTCGGCGACGAGGATGGCATTGTTGTGATTAACCCCAAGCACGCCCCCGCTTTGTTAAAAGAATGCCTGACAGAGGCCCACGCAGTCATTACAGCAACAGAAGAAATAATTAACAGGCGCCGGGACCGCACCTGGATTGATCAGGCGCTTGAGCAACGGGATGTTATCATCGAGAACCGTAAATTCCCCCGGATCGATATCGAGGCACCGGCGACGATTACAGTAAACGGTCAGCACCTGGATGCCCTCGCGCTGAATATCAGCATGGATGGCATACTGCTGCAAATTAAAGAGCATTTTGATATCAGTTTACCCCTGCTGCTGTCTTTACCAAAGGAGTTAGGCAGCCTGAAGGTCGCGGCCAGGGTCGCCTGGCAGCAGGACGACCATATTGGCTGCCGGTTTGCAGATATGCCGGAGGAAGATGCCCGGGCTGTTTTTGATCTTATCTGGTATTTTCACAGGAAAAGAACTTCGGATTAAGCAGCTCAAATCCTTTAGGAACAGCTTGGAAACGATTTTTGAGGTTAGGGAAAAACAGATTACGAAAGGAGTTTGGCGAGATGGAGTTGACCTCATTACAGAAAAAAATACTGGAGTATATCGATTACAACCAGATGAGTACCACGGAAATAGCCGACGCTATGCATAAAACGGGAGAGTTGGACCCCAAATTGCAGGTTTTATTGCCTGGCAGCAGAGTAGCAGGGATCATTCACTACATTCCTGCGTTCAACGGTTCCAATTATCATGTACATAATTATATCCGCAATACCCCTAAAGACGCGGTAGTGTATATTGATGCAGTAAATTGCGACGGCAAAGCGATTATTGGCGATCTGATTGCAAAATATATTTTTTCCTATCGTCAGGCCCAAGGAATCGTGGTAAGTGGCTTGGTACGCGACGTGCAACAGCTGATTAAAGAAAACTATCCTATGTGGACTTATGGCCGATCACCAATCGGTTGTATCAACGCGGACACCGGCTTCGATGAGGCTTATTATAACAAACGTGAACAGGAATTGAACGGTGGAATCATTATTGCTGATGATTCTGGTGTCATCGTAATCAAAAAAGACCAGATTACCCAACATATGCTGGAACGATTGGAGTTTCTGGGGAAACAGGAGGCTATCTGGTCTGATTGCATTAATCGGCTAAGATGGGATACTTTTGATACCATTTGTTTAAAGAAATATAATAATCCGGAATAGACAGCCTGCAAGCCAACAACTGCTTTTGAATGCCTGAAAATCATGGCTAGGATGTGAATAAATGAATTGGGATAGCCTTCCTTTATTAATCATAGTGGCATTATCTATTATCGGCAATAACCATACTGTAGCGGTAGCTGCCCTGATTTTGCTGCTCATTCCCCGGGTAGGTCTGGAGACTTATCTTCCGTTTATAGACAAGCACGGCATCAATATCGGCATTGTCATTCTGACAATCGCCGTCCTGAGTCCGGTTGCCCAGGGTCAAATAGCTATGCACGATATGCTGGCTATCTTTAAATCGCCAGTTGGCCTGCTCGCAGTTGTGATTGGGATTTTCCTGGCCTGGGTTGCAGGTCAGGGGGTTATTTACATGAAGGAGTCACCGGAAACAGTATCGGCCCTGATTGTCGGCACTGTTATCGGTGTTTGTTTTTTTCGCGGACTGCCTGTCGGGCCGCTGATTGCCGGCGGGTTGGTGGCACTTTTAGTAAATGTATTGGGGTTATTCAAACGATGACAAGCACGAGTAACTTACATTCATACATTTGACAAGGAGCTAATGACTAATGAAAAAAAAGTTTTTTATTCTGTTGATCCTTATTAGTTGTGTCCCATTACTCGGAGCCTCGCTTTTTTCTTTTTCCTTATCTAATAAATCCCTCCAGGCTGATTTCTATGCCCTTAGTGCCAGTGAACTGGAAGTATTAAAATCGGAAACCCGCGATTATGTCGATAAACACCTGGAAGTTCTCAGAGGGACCGCCCAAACCGCCCCGGTAAGAAATTACGATCTCCCGGCGGCAGGTCAACTGCTGGGTGACACACAGAAAGTATTTACCGCACTGGCTATGACGGTTGATGACAATAAAGGTAATCAGCTGGTAAGAGGCGATACTGCCAAATTAGTAAAAGTTGCCGACCGGGCTTTTTATCAGGAAGCTATCAAAGGAAAAGAGGAAGTGGTTTCCGAAGTCCTGGTTAGTAAGACAGACGGCAAACCGGTAGTTGCTATCGCCACGCCGATACGTTCGGCCGAGGGAGCAGTGACCGGCGTTTTGCAAGCCTCTATCAATCTATCGTTCCTCAAAGACTTCGTCGTTAAGCGTTCACAAAACGGCGTTACCGCCTACATCCTCGATCAGGATGGAAAAATTACCGCCCATCCCGATGAACAGGTTTCAAACGAGCGCAAGGATATGAGCAGCCTGCCCTTTGTGCAGAAAGCAATGCAAGGTCAAAGCGGCCGGGAAGAGATCATCGACGAGAATGGTGTCCGCAAGCTGGTCAATTATGTGTATGATCCTAAAACACGCTGGATTATATGCATGGAAAAATCCTTCGACGAATTTGACGCTAAAAATAACCGGCTGCTCCTGGCTAATCTCGCTATTCTGC
>JAEWGR010000186.1 GCA_023388195.1 Bacillota bacterium | reverse complement strand
CGTAACGGTGGGCTCCAGTGTGGGCGACGCGGCTAAGAATGTCATGGAAAAAGCCGGTCATGGCTTTGAACAGCGGCTGCGGCTGGGTATTGACGCCCGCGTCGGCGAAAACACCAATATTACCGTGCTGGGCAGCGCAACCGGCATGAACGGGGTGGATACCGAATATGATACCGGCGAATCCAGGGGGCTGAACCGGCAGCGGCTGGAAAAAGCGGAAGTGACGCAAAAGGCGAAACAATGGGACTTTACGGCCGGTCGGCTGAGTGAGCCAATGGGCGCCACCGGCTACTGGTTCGGCAAGGAATATGACGGCGGCCGGGCCGTTTGGACAAATAACAAAACCCAGGTGCGGCTCGGCTACGGCGACTTCAGCCACAGCACCGGCATTACCGATTCAGCCTATACCCATGCAACCAAGCAGGTCTTTTTCCGGTCGCCGACAAAAAATGAGTGGCTCGGCTACAACAGCCAGCTGCTGCATCATACACTGCAGGGCATTTACAAAAACGGGGTAGTGGACGTAGACGGCTATAGCGGCTTGCTGCAAAAGCTGGCCCAGGCGGGAAGTCTGGAACAACAGCAGCAGATTGTTACGCAATACTTAGATGTAATCAAACAGAACGATCCTGATACCTATAATAAGGTTACTTCCGGTGGGACTACTTTTGCCCTCAATACGTTTGCCTGGAAAAAGGTCACCGTCAAAGATTTGACAGGAACAGTAATCGGGGAATATATTGCGATGGCGTCTCCTTCTCAATCAGAAAAAATCTATTTTACGGACTATTTTAATCAAACGAAACTGGAAGCAGCGGCCCAAACCGTCTGGGATCGAATTTCCCCTAATTTGGAGACAAATACCGTAGAAACGGCAAAACAGGTTAACGCCAATCAATCCTTTCTGTTGCCGGCAGGCAAATATACGTTTGAAAGTGAATTTCTGGGCTATGGGGAGTATACCGGCAACCAGATTATGGGCGCTTTAAAGACAGATGCTTATGCCGTTGCCGCAGAGCAGGTGAGCCTCAGCAATGATTTCAACTGGTTTACCAAAGCAGAAGCCGAACAAAAGGCTGTCACTTCCTTATGGGATAAAAATACGGGTTTATTTAGTTCCGTTGCCTGGAAGCAGACCTCTGCAGCGACCACCAATTCATATACAGGCTATTCTATGAATGGACCGGTAAGCAATGTAATTGAGCGCTTGCTGGATATTATCGGCGATAACTGGGAGCCGGAGGACAACAGCTCGCTGCCCTTAACGCTGTTGGAGGAACTGGGTGAAATCCTGCCACAGGAAGGCACCGTACTGGTACAGGACCGGATTCCGGCCATTGATACTGCCGTCTTTGCCCAGGTGAAACAGCAGCTCAGCGATAATCTGGGGCTTCAGGCCTGGTATCTGCGCTCTGTCAAAGACAAAAAGCACAGCCTAGTGGTAGCCAATGGCAATAGCAATGACCTATATGAATTTGATCAACTGGCGAATATCATTGGCGTAGGGGCCAAATGGAAAATTAACGATCAAATTACCTTCTCCTATGATCTGGGACGCAACCTGACCGATTTCGGCAAATTTATGAACGGCAATACCGTTTATAACCACCCTGCCGGTACATCCGATTTCACGATAGCCGGACGGGAAGCGGGCGGAACACCGCAGTTCTGGGTAGCCCGTGTCGATATCGGCCGCAGTGATACGGAGCGACCGGGCAGCTGGAATGCCTTTGCCGACTACAAGCAATTTGATCATGGCGCGTTCTTTGGCGGCAACGGCACCGAAGGTGTACCGGACCGCTATCTGGACGGTATCCGCAGCTTTACGGTCGGGGCCGGCTATGTCCCGGCCAAAGACTTCCTGCTGGAAGCGTTCTATACCTTTGATGCCAAAGGCACAGGTAAACGGGATACGCTGTATGGAGCCGAGAATTTCAAACTGGGAGACTATGCGAGAATGCAATTGACGTATAAATTCTAAGCAAAGTCATATAAATAAAAAAGGCCAGCGGCACCGATCTGACGGTGCCGCTGGCCTTTGCCTGGTTGCGTAACAATCCTAAGCCTGTGGCTGCTGACGGGAGGTTTTCCTACAGTTTAAGGTTGCCAGGCTACTAGCGCTGCTGCAGGAAGGTCATGAATTCCTGGTGGATATGGCTGCAGTCCCGCAGCCCCTGCTTGTAGGCGATTTCTGCCGACTGGCCTGACTCCAGAGCGGTATATGATTCGTAATCCATGACCAGTTGCAGCAATTCCGGAACCTGGTTCTCCAGCTCTCTGGCCAAGGCCAGCAGCCGGTCCAGGGTAACGCTGCTCTGGCTGACTGTCTTGCTGTAGCGGGCATCGTTGGTGCTGGCCAGCTTGAGGATATTGTCCACCCGGACAAAGATATACTGATTATAGGCCTCGGTTAAGATACTTTGCAGCATAAGCCTGTCATCCTGCCCGGCCCCGGGCGGCAGCTGCGGCTCCCAGTCCCGTTCTGCCGGCAGGGCGGACACCAGCCCCGGACAGGAAACTGGGCCGGCTGCCGTCATTTCGTCAGACATAATTATACCCCCTATATGCAGACTGCGGCCGGTATGGCCGTCAGTTTTTTTTACAGGGGGAAATTAAAAGAACGCATGCCAAGGGTTTACCCCTACACATGCGTTCTGTTGCGATCTCTATTACATACTCAACGCTAAAAAGCCGGCATACCCGGCCAACAAAACAACCAGGCGGCCATCAACCCGCAGGTTACGGTCTGCCTGCTGCTCAGTAGCTGCTGAGGTTAGTCAAAATCATTTGCTGCGTCCAGTCGCACTCACAACCCGGCGCGTCTGCGGCAACGGCTATCACCCCGCGCTCCCCCGCTTGTGTAGCAGACAAAGAGCGGTGTATAATAGAAATGTCGTCGTGGACAGCCTGGCTGTTACGTGTAGGTGTCTGTGCACCTTGCGCGGGCCTGGAAGTGCTGAGAACACTTTCAGGTCACGGCGACTATTAATTTCCACCTATTTTTAATTATAGCCTGTTTGTGGTAAATTGCAAGTAGAGATGAAGAGATCAGTGGGGCGTTAGGGGCCTTAGGATATACTATAAAATGGTGTTTTGTAGAATTTGTGTATTTATTGCAGGAGTTAAAAAAGGTAAAGTCGAAAAATATCACCAAGTTGAGCAAGCCAGAGCGTAGTAATTAACGATATCCTACGTTCTAGGCTGCTGTAAAATTTGTCGTCGATGTTCAGTTGCGTAAAAATCCCTGGGGACCGACGGCAAAGTACATTAGGTTTTTCGCGGGGGTTGAGGAATTAATGACAATTTACGAGCCCTGCATGCAGTAGGAAAAATCCCAGTATTATTGTGCTTTTAATGGGTTGTTAGGCTACCTATAAGGAATTGAAACCCTGTATTGACCCTGAGGATATGCCGTCAAGGGCTATGTTGTTAGGCTACCTATAAGGAATTGAAACTATAGAATTCATGGGGATCGGGGATGTGTTTCAATCTTTCAAAACCGTGTTGGTAAGAATACAGCTTGTCATCACAAATGGGGGTAGAGACAATATCCCTGTTCCCTGCGTTTTTCCCTGCGTTTTTTCGAACTAAAAGTTATGTTTGGCACAGAATTAATACTGGATTCATATTATACTATGGGAATACATTGCAATCTTTTGACATAATATATCTAGCCATCTGATTTACGGGGATATGAAGGATAATACTAGCCGAAAAACCATAAATTGACAATTTATATAAATAATGATAGAATTGAAAGACATAAATTATTAGTATTGGGGGTCGGCACAAAAGTGGAGAGTACCCTTATCTCGGAGTTAATTGACAAAGATTTTCCGAATTTTCAACCTGTCACAGAGAATATACGCGAAGTGGTTAAGGTAAATTCAATGCGTCATAGAGGATCGGTGCGTATTTGCAATGGACTTTTCTGGACTGAAGAGGAGTATCAAAGCAGACGGGATAAGGTATTGGCCACGCCACTTCCTTAGTAGGGATGACGAAGAAAATGGAGGAACATAAAGAGCTTTGGCTGAAGATTATCCGGGTTCACGAAATCACTAAAGCGCGAATTATTGAGGCCGAGGAGATGGGTGTAAATTCATGGTTAGGTCCACTCAACGAATTGAAAAATGCTTATGAGCATATCATAAGATCCCAGTCTGCTGCACTGGGTTTCCAAGAAGGTAAAGGGGAAGATTATGTGCGTACCAATCTGGAAAAAGCACTAGGGCACGAATATCGTGCTTATTTTGATGCCGCCGATTGGCTCACCATTAATATCCGCGAAAAGATAATTAATGAACTGAAGCCTTACTCCAGTGCTAGTATTCGTGCAGCAATTCCCGATTACTACTCTCAGTTAAGACCGCAGATAAATGAAATTACTGATAAAATAGCCGCACTAAGACAAGGTAAAGATATTGGTAATGGTAATGGCATATTACCTAATGTTGAGGACTATGAAAAATTATTAATTACCCTTACAGATATTTATAAACATATAATTAAAAGACTGGACTGCATAATAGAATGCGAAAATAGTGAGAGAAGCTGGAGAGGGGCTTTTACGCGACCAGGTCCGATTGTAGCAGCATTGATTGGGATTGTAGCAACATTAATAATAACTAAGGGTATATCTTTCATACAATTCGTAAAGTCGGTATTTGCTAACGGTTGAGATGAAAGAAACGATAGAGACTGTCGCTTAACTGCAACAGTCTTTTTTATTTTATTCCTTAAATGACATTTTTTTACATAACAATATCGTATAATTTAATTAATAATTTGTCTACGGTGTAACATTTTGCAAACCAAGGGGGCAAGCGCGTAGTGCGGAAAAAAGTAATGGTTTTACTGGCAGTATCTGTTTTTGTTATGTCTGTTCTCGCCGGTGGCTGCAGTGAGGTGGAAACGGTGGCGATATCTGCGAAACATCAAAAGTATCCGGAACGACCGGTTACTGTAATTGTTCCCTACAATGCCGGGGGCGGTTTGGACCTGACGGCACGGTCATTGGAGAAATTAGCGATTAAGCATTTGGGACAACCCTTGACTATTATCAATAAGCCCGGGAGTGCCGGTGCCATTGGCTGGAATGAGGTAGTGGCTGCGCCGGCTGACGGCTACACTGCCGGTGCAACTGCCAGTGAATTGCTGTTATTATCGCTTTATGGTTCCGGTAAATATAACTATATTACCGCTTTAAGCCCGATTGCGCAGGTAACGGCAGTACCAATGCTGCTGGCGGTACAAGCCGATCAGCCCTGGCAGACACTGAGCGAGCTGGTTGAGTATGCCAAAAAGCATCCTGGACAGCTAAAGTTTGGCAATAACGGTATTGGATCATTTCCCCATGTACTGTGCGAGATGCTTAACCATGATGCCGGCATTAAGATTGAGCAGGTTCCTTTCTCCGGGGCTGGTGAGACGATACCGGCGCTGCTGGGCGGACATATTCAGCTTGCTTTTGTTAGTCCGGTGCCGATTAAAGAGCATGTAAAAAACGGTAAAATAAGAATCCTGGCCGTGACCGGCAAGCAGCGTATGGATGATCCCTTATTTGCGAATGTACCGACCTTAAAAGAGCAAGGCATTGACATCACGATCGACAACTGGCATGGTATTGCGGTTCCTAAAGAAACGCCGGTTGCGGTAAAAAATAAGCTGGCCGCAAGGATAAAGGCTATTATTGATGACCCGGAATTCAGGGGGAATATGGAGAAGGTCGGCAATAAGGTGGAATATCTGGGTCCCCAGGAATCGGAAGCCAAGTGGCTTGCTGACAGTGAGCGGCTCAAAAAAACATTGGATGAATCGGGGATTATTGAGCAGATTAAAAACCAGAAGAAATAAGCTTATTCGGGCGAATCGCGTGCCATTGCCGCCTGCCCGACGGGGCGGGCGGTAATTTAACTTCTTATTTTCTCAGCTTATAACGAAGCCAACGATGAAGAGCCGCTCCCACTCGGCTTTGCGTTCCGGAATTTCCAGGCTCTAAGATAGGCGGTCGTTTAAATGAAAAGGCCAGCGTCACCGGTTTGAATGGTGCCGCTGGCCTTTTATCTAGCGCTGCTGCTGGAAGATATAGCCGAATGTGGCAAAAAGCAAACCAGCTTGGCTGTCGACTGTCAATCTTCGAGGTTTTCGTTGATCCATAGATTCACCAGCTGTACGGCGCCGCGGAAGCCCATAAAGGGCGGTTCATAAGGGTGCAGGCGCCATTTTATGTCAGGGTTGGCTATTTGCAGCTCTGGATTGCGGCCCGACCAGGCCAGTGCTTCACCACTGGCCATGAGTATTCCCTGTTTGTGTTCCCGGACGGTCCGCGTCCATTCGTCCTCCGCAAAATAGGGGATATCTCTGCTGGCCATGTCAGGACAATCGCACCAGCAGGTTCCCAGGGCAAAGGCAAGCTCGCCGCAGCCAAAAGCGAGAATACCTTTGACCACATCGGCGTGTCCGCCCAGAGATAAGGCGGTTTCAGCCGGATGCGCTCTAATCATGTGCTGTAAGGTCGGCATGACCGACGCCAGCTGCTGCCGGCAGGTTTCCTGCTGGGTTCTGAGAAAAGCGGCATCGGCCGTCAGGCCGGTTATTTGCGCGATTTCCTCCAGCCACCGCCTGGTTCCCTCAAGGCCGTAGGGCCGGCCTGAGAGGTAAGGCGTCCCAAAGCGCTGCTGTAAGTGACGGGCTGCAGGTTCGCCCTCGCGCCGGATGACAAGGTTGATATGGGCGCCGCCCATCTGCTCAATTTCGGTAATCGACGCAGACGAGGTCAGGACGCACAGCGGCTTGAGGCCGAATGTGCCATCCAGTATCCGGAGCAGCTCGAGCGCGTCGGCCTGAAAGCGGAACAGATCAGCGCAGGAGCCGATAATATTAAAGGTTGGCTGCGGTGTTGGCCGTACATCCACCGGCAGCGCCTGGGCCAGCAGCAGCAGCGCTGCCTGCACACCGCGGTGCTGCGTGACATTAAAGCCGCCGTGCCCGAACGGCAGCAGGCGGACGCCGGGATATGCGGGCTGCAGTTCCTCACAGAGAGCCGGAAGATCTGTCCCGATCACCTCGGGAATGGATGAGGGCAGCAAAAAAATTACCTGCGGCCGATCGTGTTTTACCACATGGTCGAGGGTGTGGTTAAGGCGCTCGGTACTGCCAAGGGCGATATCCGTTTCGTCGATGTGGGTGGAATAGAGCCGGCAGGCGTCATGTACGCCTGCGCGTTTAAGCGTTACCCCGCTGTACAGCATATGCCCCATACAGCCGAATTCCACCAGGGCGGCGTCACGGATGGTGGCAAGTGTCCACAGAATACCCATGCGGCCTGAGGGCAGTGGCTTAAAGCGATGCAGACCCATAGGCGGTTCCCCCTTTCCCGGCATACATTTCATTTACTACGCTTAACACTCTTTGTAATAGCTGGCTGGTCCGGCTATAGCCCACCTGTCCGTAAAAATCAAGCAGATCCGGTACGCAGGGAATGGTTTGGCCGGCAACCGGCAGATAGCCAAAACATAAATCCGGCGCCAGCTTGTTCAGAACCGGCAAATCGGCGTGGGCATTCACCATCCGGCAGACCCAGGGGTTGTGTCCCCGGGCGGTAAGCTCCCGGGTATAGTCTCTGTCTTCCGGATAATATTCCTCCAAATGCAACAGCAGCGGTTCCATGCCAAGCCCGGTAAGATAGACGGACAGCGGCAGGGGAATGTCAATGCGGGGGCAGAAAATATAGCGGAGGCCTTTGAGTCTCGCCGCCGCCTGATTCTGCCAGGCCAGGGCTTCCTGCCGTTCCCGGGCAAAAGTCTCGTCCCAGGCCAGGCCGAACTGCTCGGACAGGGCCGAATAGGCCTTGGTGATGCTTTCCACCGCATAGAGCGTATACAGGGCGATATAGGGCACGCCAAATTCCCGCTCCATTCTGGCGGCCAGCGGCTGCATGAAGGGGGAAACCACCAGATTAAGGACGGCGTCCGGTGCACTTTGGAAATCCTCCAGGGAAGCGCCCGGTGCCAGATAGCGCAGCTTCAGGCCCTGACTGGCAAGCGCCGGCAGCAGGGATGGCAGCGGGATATGTTCTTCTTCCGGGGCGCGGCCCAGCACGTTAACGCGGCGTTTGTCCGTTGCTGTGGCCGTCATCAGCGTACCCAGCGCCTCCATGGTTTTCCACGAACCGGGCGGATAGCTGATGTTTTTGAACTGGCCCAGCTGCACGCAGGTGACGGGGGCCGCTAATTCCGGCTGCACTTCTCGGATCACTGCCTGGATGTCCTCCCCGATCAGCTCCGGTATGCAGGTGACAATCAGCAGAATAGCCTTGGCCCCGGCTTTGTCCATCGTCCTGAGGGCAGCCATCAGCCCGTTCCGGCAGCCGAACACCACCTCCTGCGCATCCAGTACATACAGCCAGTGCAGCTCGCCCTGGCTGCCTTCCGGCCGGGGGTTGAACAGACGCGAATGGGTGGTGCACTCCGGCATTCCCACTAGCAAGGAAGATAAATTCCTGATATTTCTCACATTCACCGACGCCATCCGCATCGGGCAATGGTTGCCGGGGGAAACCGCGGGCGTCAGGAATTTAATGCCCGTATTGGACTTTACTGCCGATAAGCGCTTTAGGTGCTTCAGCTCGTTGATGACGCTGCGCCTCCTTCCAGCAGCAGTTTGGCAAGCGACTGGTAATGGGTCGCCATCAGGCAGGCCGGGAAAGCCTCAACCACTGTTTTCCCCTGCGCTTCGGCCTGCTGCACAAACGGATCGCGGGGCAGCCGGTAGATGACCGGCGTTTGGATCTCCGCCGCCGCCTTATCTACCAGCTCCTGTTCACCCACAATGTTCTTGGCGTTGAGGATCAGCCCCCGCAGCGAGGCGTAGCCGCGCTTGCCAAAGCTCTTGACGGCGTGAGCGATATTGGCTGCGGCGTAAAGGGCCATCATTTCGCCGGAGGTGACAATGCAGACCTCGTCGGCATAGCCGCCCCGGATGGGCATGGCAAAGCCGCCGCAGACGACGTCGCCCAGTACGTCGTACAGTACCACGTCGGGTTTGTAAATTTCGTAGGCATCCAGTTCCTCCAGCTTTTCAAACGCTGTAATGATGCCGCGCCCGGCACAGCCCACGCCGGGAACCGGTCCGCCCGACTCCACGCACAGCACGCCGGTGCTGCTTTTTACCACAAGGTCGTCCAGCGCTGCGTCGCCGTTTTTGCGCAGGGTATCGAGCACCGTGGGAATGTTTTGCCCGCCGGTCAGGGTGCGGGTGGAATCGGCCTTAGGGTCACAGCCGACTTGCAGTACGGTCAGTCCCAGCGCCGCCATAGCTGCCGCTACGTTGGATACGGTGGTTGATTTGCCGATCCCGCCTTTGCCGTAAATGGCAATTTTTTTCATCTGGCACCTTCTTTCATCTAGGGGTTTTTTCTTTGATCAGGTCGTAAGCAATGCAGGTGGGCCGGCCGGTGCTGGGTTCGGTAATGATCCGGGCATCGATGCGGAACGTTTCCCGCAGCACTTCTGCGGTCATTACTTCCTCCGGTGAACCGTGGCGGATGATGCTCCCGCCACGGACGGCGACCATATAGTCGGCAAAACGGGCGGCCAGGTTTAAGTCATGGAGTACCATGGCAATGGTGCAGCCCTGTTCCCGGTTCAGCCGGTAAAGCAGCTCCAGCACCTCCAGCTGGTAGGCCAGATCGAGATAGGTAGTTGGCTCGTCCAGCAGAATTAAATCGGTTTGCTGGGCAAGGGCCATGGCGATCCAGACCCGCTGGCGCTGGCCGCCGGAGAGGGTATCTACCGCTGAGATTTCCAGCTCGGTGAGCCTTGTGGCTGCCAGGGCCCAGGCGATAATTTCTTTGTCCTCCAGCTTTAGCTTCCCCCAGCCCTGCTGGTAGGGAAAACGGCCATAGGCCACAAGCTCGCCCACCGTCAAACCGGCCGGGGCTTGGGGCGACTGGGGCAGAATGGCCATTTTTTTGGCTACTTCCCTGGTTGTCAGGTGGCGGATATCGTTCCCATTCAGATATACCACACCGTTTTTCGGTTTCAGGATGCGCCCCACAGCCTTTAACACCGTGGACTTGCCGCAGCCATTGGGACCGATGATGGCTGTTATTTTTCCCTGTGGGATTTGCATATTCAAACCATCCACTATCAGGTTATCCTCATAGGCGACAGACAAATTTTCTGTTGCGATGCTGTTCAGATGGATCATCCTTTCGTTAGCGGCTTTTCATCAAAAGATAAAGAAAGTAGGGCGCACCGATAATCGCCACTATAATGCCGGTGGGAATTTCCGACGGCTGCAGAATGATCCGGGCGATGGTGTCTGCAGCCGAAACCAGCACCGCTCCTGTCAGCGCGCAGGCGGGCAGAAGAATACTATGCCGCGGGCCTACCAGCCGCCGCGCCAGATGGGGCGCGATCAGGCCGACAAAGCTGATGCTGCCGCTGACCGCCACACAGGCGGCGGCCAGGGCGACCGCCGCCGCCAGCAGCCGGCGCCGTTCCCGCTCCACCGCCGCGCCCAGGCTGTGGGCTACCTCATCTCCCAGGTTTAGCACATCCAGCACGCGGGACTTGCATACTACATAGGGAATTAAGAGCAGCAGCCACGGCAGCAGGGCCAGTACGAATTTCCAGTTGCTGGCCCCGATGCTGCCTGCCTGCCAGGTTGCTACAAAGTCAAACTGGGTGTCGGCCAGCTTGACTACCAATACGGTGGTCAGGGATGAAAGGCCGGCCTGCACTGCCACCCCGGTTAAAATCAGGCGCAGGGGCGCCACTCCTTCTTCTTGCTTGTAGGCCAGCGCATAGATGATCACCGCTGTTATGCCGGCGCCGAACAGGGCCAGAAACGGCAGCGTGAATACGGACAGCAAGGATTGGGTTCCGAAAAACAGCACATACAGGATAACCATTAGGCCTGCCCCGGCATTAATACCGAGCAGGCCGGGGTCAGCCAGCGCATTTTTGGCGATGCCCTGGATGATGCAGCCGGACAGTGCTAGTCCTGCCCCCACCAGGATGGAAATGACAATACGGGGCAGCCGGAAATCGAACAGAATCAGGTTTTCCCTGGCCGTTCCGCCGCCGAACAGCGTGCGCAGCGTATCCAGCGGTGCCAGTTTTGTGTAGCCGGTGTTCATGCTGATAATAAAGGAAAGCAGGAGCAGCGCCGTGCAGCCGGCAATAACAGCCCCGTGGCGTACCGCCATTTTTTTGTTATAGGCTTGGCTTGCCTGCGGTTGATTGGTTATCATAGTCCCATCCTTTGCTTACGGGCAAGATATAAGAAGAAGGGAACGCCGACAAGCCCGGTCAGTGCGCCGATCGGGGTTTCAAAAGGCGGGTTAAGCGTCCGGGCCCCTAAATCGGCCAGCACCATGAGCAGTGCGCCCAGCACGGCCGCGGACGGAATAACCCGGCTGTATTGGGTGCCGACAAAATGCCGCGCCAGATGGGGGACGATAAGGCCGACAAAGCCCACCGAACCCACAACGGCAACCGAAGCGCCCGCCAGTATCAGCACAATCAGGAAGCACAGCCCATTGGCCGCCACGGTGTTCAGTCCCAGGCCTTTGGCCACCTCCTGGCCAAGATTCAGCAGGGAGACGGAGCGGGCCAGGGCGATGGCTCCCAGGAGCGCACCCAGTATCCACGGTGCCATGATCCTGATTTGCTCCCAGTTGGCAGCGGCTACGGCGCCGGTTGTCCAGAACAGCATGTCCTGCGCCACATGGAAGTACAGGGCGATACCCTGGCTGAGCGCTGCCAGCAGGGCACTGACCGCGGCCCCCGCTAATACCAGGCGCATGGGGGTAGCGCCGCCGCGGCGCAGGGAAGCAATGCCGCTGACCAGGGCCGCGCCTAAGGCCGCGCCCAGAAAGGAGAACAGGAGGATCTGCATATAGCCCAGGCCGGGAAAGAAGGCAAAGCAGATTGCCAGGGCAAAACCCGCACCGGCATTCAGCCCCATCAGCCCGGAATCGGCCAGGGGATTCCGGGTCGCGCCCTGCATGACGGCTCCCGCTACGGCCAGGGCCGCGCCGACTAAGGCGCTGGCAAGCACGCGGGGCAGGCGGAGGTCAATAATAATTAAATGCTGGGTATTTTTCGCGTCAAAGCGAACCAGGGCCTCCCTTACGGAGGAGAACGGAATTTCCGCTGCCCCTTTGGTGACGGAAAACATCATGAGCAGGGCCAGCAGACCCGAACCGGCTACGATAATGAGCCATGTTGTCCACGGGTGGCCTTTTTCACTTATTTGCGCTGTTTGCGCCGGTGTGACTGTCTGTTTCATGGCGGTGGTCCTTTCCCTGTTAACGAGAAAAAACAGGCACAGGCTATTGGTAACAGTCTGTGTCCGTTTTTTTCTTATTTCTCGGCCAATATCTGTACCAGTCTGTCAGCCGTTGCCCGCATGGCCAGAGGCCCAAAGGTATTTAACGAATCGTCAAAATAGAAAACCTGTCTGTTTTGTACGGCAGTCAGTGACTGCCATACAGCCGAGGCAGCCTGGGCTTGCACAAATGTCTGCGCCGGTTGCGTGGAATCCTGAAACACAATATAATGGGGATTCATCTCGGCCACTGCCTCCAGGGACAGGGTTTGATAATCATCCGGATAGCCCGGCGGCTTAGTAATTCCAAAGGTTTCGTAATACTCCTTAGTACCGCGGGAGATAAATGATTTTCCATCTGTGCGGAACACGGCGATTGTTTTGTTGTTGTGTTTACTCAGTTTATCTTTGGCGGCAGCAATGCTTGTTTCCGTTTCTTTAATAAAATTACGGGCCAAGGCTTCTTTGCCGACAATTTCAGCGCAGGCTAAGGTCTGGTCCTGCCAGGGCGCGTTAAAATCGATTTGGATGACAGGGGCAATCTGCACCAGCTGGTCGTAAATTTCCGCTAAATGACCTTGTCCTTTAAAGGTAACAATAACATCCGGGTTGGCTGCTAAAATGGCTTCTAAGTTCAACTCGCGGGCGCTGCCTAAATCCATGATGTCAGCTGTTCCTGCATAGGGTTTAAGGGTCTCCCATTCCGTCAGCACCTTCATGGCATTGCCCCTTGAAGCGCCCATAGACGCAACCGGCGGTGTTCCGAGGGCAAAGAAGTATTCCAGATATAAGGAATGAAGAATCGCTATTCTTTGCGGCGGCTTTTGTAAAACCACCTTATTGCCGGCTGCGTCCGTAATCGTTCTCGGCCACGCGGCTTGCAGCGCCTTATCCCCGCTGGCTGCCGCCGGCGTGGTTGCATTGTTCGCAGGAGCTCCGGCGCAGCCGGCCAGCAGACCTGTCAACAGCGCCAGCGAGACGATCAGTCCGATTAGTTTTTTCATGCTGTTCCTCCCGTGTTGTTTAGAGCTGCATGGTTGCCGACAGCTTAACAGTGCGGGGGCCGCCTAATGTGGCAAAACCCTCCATGCTGAAAGCACCTGCCCAGTATTGTTTGTCAAAGAGGTTTTCCACACTGAGCCGGTAGGTGACCGGGAGGTGATTGATTTCGGCTTTATAGCGTGCGCCGAGGTCATAACGTACCCAGCCCGGCAATTTAATGGTGTTGGCATTGTTTATATACTGGGAGTCCGTGTATACGGCCCGAAGCGACAGCGTCAGGTCCTTATTCCAGGGTGTGTCCCACTCAACACCGGCGTTCATCGTCCATTTAGGTATGCCAAACGGGGTGTTGCCTGTGATTGCGGCGTCGGTTGCTTTGGTTATCTCACCCCGCAGATAGCTAATGCCTCCCAACAGGCGTACGTTTTGGCCAATTTCACCAAAGGTGTTCCACTCGACACCGCGGCTTTCCTGTTCACCGTCATAGGTCTGGGTTTTTTCATTCAGACTGTTGACGACAACCATTGTATTGGGCCGGTTGATATGAAACATAGACAGCGTATTGGCGAATTTGCCACTGTCCCACTTGATGCCGATTTCTTTTTGCTTGCTGCTATACGGCGCCATTAGTTGACCGGAGTTCGTATAACCCAGGGTGGCGCCGACCTCGGCTCCGGGAGAAAGAGCCTCAATATAGTTGCCATAGAGCGCAACCGAGTCGCCCCAGGGCTTGACGATAAAACCGGCCAGCGGCAGCGTTTTGTCAGCGTCATGCTCGGCGATCCGGGCACCGGTGACGGCATCGAAACTCTTCGTTGTAACGCTTTGCCGGCGTACGCCCAAGGTGAGCTGCACCTTGTCCTCCTGGAAGGAAAGAGTATCGGCCAGCAGATAACTGGCAAGGTCCGAAGTGGCCGTCTTGCCGGCTTTGCCTGCCCAGGAAACGCTGTTAAATAAATCGGCGAAGGAGAAGGAGTCATCATAAATGCCGATGGGGTAACCGCTCATGTAAGGGGTGGCAGCATAACGGTTGAATGTGCTCGAAAACTCATTAGCAAGAAAGCTGGAGCTCACAACCAGCTGATGCCTGACAGAACCGGTCTGATAAGCGCCGCGCAGTCCCAGTTCGGCGGCTGTGGCGTCGTTCCAGAAGTTTTGCTTGAAGAGATTGCGGGGATAGGCTGTTCCGTTGGCTTGAACAAGCAAAATATGATTGCCGTTGACGAAGCCGGTGGCCCTGGAGGCGGATTGGCCAAAGCCAAAGTAGGAGGTTAGGTTGTCCTGCAGGTCGTATTCGCCTTTAAACTGCAGCCCGTTATTCCGGATTGCGCCGGCGGTGCCTTTAAACAGATTAGTCGAACCGTGAGGCGCTTTAATATGATTGCTTTGTAACTGATACATGGAGATAAGGCCGTTTTCATAATAGTCCTGGGAGCCATACGCATCCAGGGACAGCCGCCAGCGGTCCTGGCGGTAATCTATTCCCAGGGCACCCAGCCGCCGTTCCCGGGACTGGCCGTCAGTTTCGGTGTCACCGTCAGCATACAGGCCATTGAAACGAATGCCCCATTCTTTGTTTTTGCCGAAGCGCCGGCCAAGGTCGAGATGGCCGCCCAATTGGGACGAAGAGGTATAGCTTGTCGTGAAGCTGGTGATATCCTTTTCGCCGGCGCGTTTGGGGACCAGGTTGACCGTGCCGCCCACCGAGGCGTTTACGCCGCCGTAGAGCAGGGAACCGGGCCCTTTGAGCACTTCCACCCGTTCCAGAAATTCAACGGGAACACGATAGTAGGGTGCCAATCCTGGCATGCCGTTAAAATAAAGGTGTTCCATAGCTACGTCCAGGCCGCGGATTTTGTAATATTCTGCAGCCTGTCCGACCGGGGTCGTGAAGCGGACGGACGGATCGTTGATCAGTACATCATAGAGCGTATTGGCCTGCTGGTCTTCCAGGGTCTGGGCGGTATAGCTGGTAATGTTAAAGGGTGTGTCCATAAAGTCCCTGTTGCCCAGTATGCCAAGATTGGCGGTGCGGGCTACCTGCCCGCCGGCGTAGACCGGTGCAGGTGTTTGACGGCCGGCGGTTACTTCAATACCCGCCAGCGTAAATTCACGTTGCGTGGCAGTTGGTTCAGCGCCCGTTTGGGTATCGGTCTGGCCGGCAGCCGGGACGATTGCCGGCGTATCTTCGGCATGGATAATTGCCGGCGTGGGCCAGAACAGGCTGCTGCCGACCAGGGCGTACAAGAAGCGTTTTCTGGCCGGGGACAATTTTTTCTTCATTCTGTCAACTCCTTTGCGGGTGGAAATACAATTGCCGCATAGCTGCTTTCGGCCACAGGACGGTCAGGCATTCTGACGCCAACACTGTGCACAAAAGAAGTGGGGTGCTATTTTATACGGATACCTGCGTGACTATGAAAGTGAGTATCAATATCAAATAGCTAGTGCTTATAGAATAGCAAATTAAAAAGTTGATGTGAATGGAGAGATTCCAAGTAAAAGACGTAAATAAATTGGCGAAATTTCAGGTAAAAAGTTTGCGTAAATGGAGATATTGCCAAAATAGGCTCATTCCGGATTCCAAAAGGTTTGACATCTACGGGTAAAATTACTATAGTTATAATAAATGATATTGATTATCATTATTATAATATATTTATCATAAATTCTACAGGTGTTACCGTCAACAAATAAATGATATATATATATGGCAAGAAGGACCACAGGTAAGCAGGAGGGGATCAAAATGCACGTGGATATTAATCAACTGGCGGGAAACTTTAGCCGCATCAGATTCCAAATCATTGATGTGGTCAGAGCAATTGTGCCGCCGGGAGGCAGCTGTTTTGGTGTGTTTACACCGCCGGTATCGGGTTTGATTTTTCCCCTTAGGGGGCGGGCGAGAATGTTTTTTGACGGGGTGCCATACGTGATGGAATCGGGAAAAATTTTTCACAGCGGTCCCAATATATCTGTGGACAAAGAGGTTGTGGGGAGTCTGGACTGGAATTATATGGTTGTTCATTATCGGGTAGACAACAGTGCTAAAAGCGAGTTTCCCCAGGCATTTTCCCATTATCAGCTTGATACGGGCTGCAGTCCGCGTATTAATGATTTGCTGCAGCGCCTGCATGACGTTTGCATAACGCCTGGCAATCTGTCGGCGTTGCAGGCCCAGTCCCTGTTTCTGAGTATTCTCGATGAAAGCCTGACCTGCGCCGGCAGCCGCCACAGTGAACCGGGCCGGGAAGTGGTGGAGCAGGCTGTTGAATATATTAAGCATCAGTATATGGAACCGCTCACTGTGGCTAAATTGGCCAGAAAGTATGGCTTAAACAGCAAACAACTTGCCTATTTGTTTCAAAAGCATACCGGCATGGCACCGCTTGAATATCTGATTGAGCACCGGGTGCGGCGCGCCCGCGAGCTGTTGTACACCACCGCCTGCTCCATCACGGATATTTCAGCCCGCGTAGGTTACACTGACCCTTATTATTTCAGTAAGCTATTCAAGAAACGTACAGGCTTTTGTCCCAGCACCCTGCGCCCGGCCAGCGGCCACAACTGACCTTATGCCCCTTACCGGGGCTGCCTGACAGATGCGAATGCCGCCTGCCCCGGGGAAAACGAGAGGACAGGGGATATGTTTTAAACTTTCAAAACTATGTTGGCAAGAGTCCCGCCTTAGCGCCGCCTGGTGTCGCCAATTGGTGTTGTTTTTTCCTGGGTTTTCCAAACATTCCTGATGTAAAAAAAGAGCCATTCCGGTTCAAATCGATAACCGGAATGGCTCTGGTGGTATTAGCAACTATTATAAATTTGTTAGCCCGCCGCCTGTTGGCGTTTGGGCGACCATTCATTCAGCTTGCCGATAAACTCGTTTGTCAGCTGAGTTAGTGTCAGGCCGCGGGCAGCCGCATCCTGCGGACTGAGAGTGGTGATTTTTTGATCCTTGTAATAGATAACAGCCCCCGAGTCTGTGTAGGTGGCGGTAAACCGGTTGCTGCGAAAGCCCGGATCGGCTGCAGCCAGATACAGGGCGCCGGCTGTAAAGTAAGCTCGGTACAGCGGTTTATACCCGTTTAAGCTGACCGTAAAGGCCGGCAGACGCCAGCCGTTGTCGACCACTTCGGCTTTTTTGCCGTCTGTAACCACCTGCGGGGTAATCCTGGCATCTTTCATATATTTCTGGACAAGTTTCACACGGTCTCCCGGATCGGGATGAGAGGAGAACAGTCCGGTGCCTTTGTCCGGCAGGTCATCCAGTTTTTGCAGGGTGAGCAGCATGCTGTAAGGGTTATAGCCGGCCTGATGAGTATGCTTGAAGCCTTGCTGGTCAGCTTCCCGTTCATCTTTGCGGCTGTAACCGGCCATAATGGCATTCTGGGCAAGGGTTTGCAACGCCGGCCCGCGGTCACCGAAAGCAACGCCAAATAAGACACTGAACGTGAGCGATTTTTCAATTTGCTTTACACTGTGACGTCTGACGATATGGCCTATTTCATGGCCAATGACCCCGGCCAGCTCTTCATCGGAGGGCATATAATCTACCAGTCCTTTATATATGTAAACAAATCCTCCCGGTGCCGCCAGTGCATTCACGTCTTTAGAGTTAAGTACTTTAAAGGAATATGTAAGATCCTTACGGTCTGATACCGCAACCAGCCTGTTGCCAATCCTGGTTACCCGTTCCTGCAGGGCGGCATCGTCAACCAGCCCGAATTTCTTTTCCAGTTGTTCGGCTACGTTTGCGCCGATTGATATCTCCTGATTTGTGCTGATGATCGCGGCTGCTGCCAGTGGCAAGCCGTACAGATTGATCATAATGACAAAACAGATCAGGAGGCCTGTGATCCGGCGGAGATAAAACGTCATCACCAGTCCCCCAGTTATCTAACAAATTTGGTTTTAATAGGGATTCGACCTTGCTGCCGTAAATCCTGTTTTTAAATTCTGGAAGGGAGAGTAATAACCCTCCGCCGTATCTTGGCCGAGGGCTATTTTTAGGCATATTGCTTAGGGATGGAGGGTTGTAGCCCTGGTCTGTCTCCCTAAGGCTAAGACCGGGTTAATGATATATTCGGCAATCAGGAAACACAGGATTAGTGTAATAACAGATACGGTGCTGTATTTCAGCCAGACGTTGATGTCCAGCTTTTGTACGCTGTAAGCAATAGGGATGATTACACACTGGTGGATAAAGTAAATAGTGTAAGAATTGGCAGCCAGCCGGCGCCACAGGTAGGACTTGCTGTCGATGTAGTTTTGAAATACCGCTGTCAGGGCCAGGGTGGCCGTGAGGGAAAAGGTGGCGTGGGTCAGGGCATGGCCTGCCTTAGACAGTAGGGGAACATCTGGCATGAGTGTAAAGGTTATCCGGTAAAACAAAAATACAATTAGCATAATCACGGCCGCGACAGCCCAGGGCAGCAGGCGGGGCTTGTAACCGCCCGGGGTAAACCAGGCGTGTTTCCAGGCATAAACCCCCAGGCCAAAATAGCAAACCAGCAGCAAAATTCTGACCGGCTGGAATACAAATATATATTTCGCATTTACCCAGGCGTCATTCCAGAAGAATAAATTGGCACCAAAGAAAGCCGCTGCGGTCAGCAGGGCAAAGGCCGGAAAAAACCAGGCGGCCGGAGTGGATTTTCGGGTTGACCGGTTAAGGCAGGCCGGATTCAACCGGTAGAGAAGTGTGAGCAGTAAAAAAAACAAGGTCAGAATGCCGAGGAACCAGTAATGGGCCTGCTGGTAATAGGGGCCGAAAAAGTCATTTCGCCAGAAGGAGAAGTAATTAGGCGGCGTATCCATCCGGCTAAGCAGGGTGCTGTAGGCAATAAAGGGGGCAATGAATAGTACGCCGCCAAGCCAGGGCAGAACAATACGTTTCCATTTGTC
>JAEWGR010000079.1 GCA_023388195.1 Bacillota bacterium | reverse complement strand
GGACGTCATCCACCATACATGCTTTGAGCTGCAGTTCCAGCTGATTGGCATCCGCTCTCGCCAGTGTGAGCAGGGTGGACACAAGTTTGTTCATCCGTATCGCTTCCCGCAGTATATTCGTTACCCGGGAACTCTCCTGCTCGACTGTATTTTCGGGATGGCGCAGCATGAGCTCCGCATTGGTTTTAACCACCGCCAGCGGTGTCCGCAATTCATGGGAGGCATCAGCCACAAACTGCTGCTGCCGGTCCCAGGCTGTCTGAATAGGAACAAGCGCCAGCCGGGCCAGGTAGTACCCGGCTAATCCTATGACTACAATACCGGCAAACAGGCCGCTGGCAATAATGAGCAGCAAATTGCCCAGCATAGCAACCTCTGAATCAACAATACTCACGGCAATAACCTCATCAATTTCCAGAATCCTGCTGCCATCTGATCTAAATAATACTTTTTCTTCATATTGATAAGGCAGACATAATACTCTGTATATGTGGTCCGCATAGGTTGTTACCGTCAGGCTGCCAGTTTCCAGCTGAGCAGCCAGCGCTTTAAGATTCTCCCCCTCTTCCGATGAGAACGGGGTCAATATGACAACTTGACCACTGGCGTCCCGCAGCAGCATAATAACCCGGGGATCAAAAAATATTGAACGTCTTAGGTTAATATCAGGCCGGCCATTAACAACCCGGAACGAGCTAATCCGGTCCCGCATGGCCTTATCAATATTATCGAACAGCTGCGAACGCACATAGGAATAAAGCGTTGCCCCAAAAGCCAGAAAAATTAAAATAACAACCACCGAGTTCATTAATGTCAGTTTACGGAGGATACGGGTAAACATACCTATTTTACCCTCAGCATAAAGCCGGCACCACGGACGGTGTTAATGAGAGCATCCCGGCCATAGGGGGCTAATTTTTTTCTTAAATAATGAACATATAAATCTACAATACCTGCTGTTGTTTCTGATTCAAACCCCCAGATCCGGTCAAAGATCTGTTCCCGTGTGAGTATCTGTTCACTATTTAACACAAAAAACTCCAGCAGTTCAAACTCTTTAAGAGTCAAATCCAATAGCTGATCACCCAGCAAGGCCTGCTTGAGCTTGGCATTAATCGAGATGTCGGAATAGGAAATCTCCCCTTCCGGTCCGACATTGCCCCGTCTGCGCAGCAAGGCCTTTACCCTTGCCAGCAGCTCAGGTACAGCAAAAGGTTTTACAAGATAGTCATCGGCCCCGTTGTTTAGTCCGGTCACCTTATCCTCCACACTGTCTCTGGCCGTTAAAAGCAGAATAGGTGTAGTAACCCCTTTGTTCCTCAACCGCTTAACTATTTCCAGCCCGGTTATTTCCGGCAGCATAATGTCCAAAATAAATAAATCATGGATCTCCTGTTCAGCCAGGTATAATCCCTCATCCCCTGTCCCCGCACCGTCCACCAGATAATTTTCTTCACTAAGAACATCGGTGATTGCTTCACGGAGAGGCTTTTCATCCTCAACAACAAGAATCCTCACTTGAAACCTCCTGCTTAAATTAAAGTACTGGTGCCTTCCAGGGCACTAAAGGTAAGATATGCTTAAATAAAAAAGGCTATGCAAAACTGCCTGATCGCAGCTGCGCAGCCTCCTGCTATATTATTCTTTTACCCGCACGTAGGTAGGCACCGAATAGGCAAATATTTTTTTATCAACATCAATATTCGCGTAGGTATACAAAACTACCTGCTCGGAGATGCGCTGGACACAACCATCGAGAATATAACAGACCCCATTCAGGAAATCACTCATGCGCTGCTGTGTGGCCAGATCGACCTGCTGGTAGTTGATAACCATGGCAATATTATTCCGCAGGTGGTCAGCATAGGCCTGTACGTCATCAAAGCCTGTTGGCAAATCGACAATTACTTTCAGGGTTCCTGCTGATTGACTATGGACTTTCAATCTGGGGCGCCGCTCGTTCTCCTGCCCGCTGTCTCTGGCAGCAGGCACTTCCGCCCTGTCAGCCCCCACAGCCTGCTCCTCCAGCGGTATTAAAAAATTTGTTAATTTATCTATTAATCCAAGGGCCATTATTATTGCCTCCCCATCGGATATTACTCCATTTCCCGGGTTATTCGACACATGCGTGCTAATTCCTGCCAGTTCAAGGCGAAAAATCCTGCAAATACCAAAAAATAGTAATTAAGCCCTAATAATCCGGGACTTTACTACTACGAACAGACAGAATCCACAGCAATACTGTAAAAGTTTTGTTTTATAAGTATATTAATCTTTTATATCATATCATATTATGTAGAATATAAGGCTTATAATCCAAGGCGGGGCTGGATCAAATAGATTTAAATTTGATCCAGCCCCACTGCCTCTATTAGAATTTATAGTTGGCACCAAAGCCCATACCCTTGGCTTTAATACCCAAATCATCATTCTCGAAACTGCGATACCCGGCGTCAAGCGTAACGTTGCTTGTTACCCCATAAGTCAGACCGGCTCTCCAGTCTTGCACATTTTCTGAACGGATATAGGATGCATAACTGTCCACCTTGTTAGCAAGGGCACCTTTATAGGCCACACCGGCAAACATCTCATTTGTGGAAACAGAATCATTGCTGGCCTTCAGCTCAGATTTCACATTACCGACAGAAACAGCCACATTTTTGTTCAATTTGTATTGCAGCCCAATTTCTGTGGAATTGAGATTCATATCGTTGAAGTAGGCGTAAGCAGGTGAGTAAAAGTTTTTCGACTCGGAATTCAGATAGTCACCGGTAATAGCAATTTTGTCACTTAGCCCATAGGCGGCCTGAAAATTATTGTTCTTTAGCTTACCCATGTCACCAAGGACGTCTACACTGCTGTCCATGTTATACTGAGTATAACCAATCTCGCCCTGCCCGGCAGCTGTATCAATACCCGGTACACTTGCAAAAGCAGTACCAGCCAGAGTAAGAGAAGCAAGCATGGTTGTCAGGATCAGCTTTTTCATGAGCAAAATTCCTCCTCAAATGCATACTATTATTGATTAACTTATCATACTGATAGTGTACTATTCATATTTTTGATTTGGCTTAGAATAGTATTAGTACTATTTAGCAATCCTGCCTTAGTAACAAGATAAAAGTCCGGGCAGGACAAAATCCTCCACGAACCGAAAAATATCTATAGGCACATGCTCAACTATAATTTTCGGAGGTTACCAGTATCATGTTTAAATTTCTTTCTCAACGCCATTTACCGGATATTAGAGCCCGCGAATGGCTGCGCTACATCGGGCCGGGGATTTTAGTAACAGTTGGCTTTATTGATCCCGGGAATTGGGCTGCCAATATGGCCGCCGGTTCAGATTACGGCTATACCTTATTGTGGATGGTAACCCTCTCCACCATTATGCTGATTATCCTGCAGCACAATGTCGCCCATCTGGGGATCGTCACCGGCTACTGCCTCTCTGAGGCAGCTACCTTATACCTTCCCCCCTGGCTGTCACGCCTGGCTTTAACCTCGGCCTTAGGTGCTGCTATTGCTACGGCATTGGCAGAAATACTGGGTATGGCGATTGCCCTGAAAATATTGCTTAGTATTCCGCTTGCCGCCGGCTCAGTCATCGCTGCCCTGACATCAGGCCTGCTGCTATGGAGCAGTTCCTACAGGCGTTTGGAGCGCTGGATTATTGGTTTCGTATCCTTGATTGGCCTGTCATTTGTATATGAGCTTACTTTGGTTAATATCGACTGGGTGCAGGCGGCGGCAGGCTGGGTTACACCGCAGATCCCTGATGGCTCTTTGGTGATTGTCATGAGTGTTTTAGGTGCTGTCGTTATGCCCCATAACCTATTTTTGCACTCCGAGGTTATCCAAAGCCGCCAATGGAATCTGGAAAATGAGGAAATCATAAAAAAACAATTAAATTATGAGTTTCTTGATACGTTATTGTCTATGCTTATTGGCTGGGCCATCAATAGTGCTATGATTTTAATTGCCGCAGTCACATTTTTTCAACATCAGATCCATGTTGAAACCCTGGAGCAGGCTGGCGATATGCTTACACCAATACTTGGCAGCACCGCCTCAGTGGTTTTCGCCTTTGCCCTGTTATTTGCCGGTATATCATCAACAAGCACGGCCGGTATGGCCGGCGGCAGCATTTTTGCCGGCATGTTCCGCGAGCCGTACAATATTCATGATCATCACACCAAGCTAGGTGTTTTAATCACCTATACAGCGGCTGTGCTTTGCATCTTTCTCATTGCCAACCCGTTCAAGGGCCTTGTTGTATCCCAAATGCTTCTCAGTATCCAATTGCCGATAACCATTTTTCTGCAGATATATTTGACTTCGTCTGTCAAAGTTATGGGTAAATATGCCAACAGCAAACTGCATAACCTGCTATTGGTTATTATTGGCGCCATCGTCAGTTTACTCAATATCTGGCTGTTTATAGACCAGTTTTTTAATTAAAGTTATATTTATGTAATAAGAAGCTAGTCTGTGCTTTTGCACAGACTAGCTTCTTCTGTCTCATCAGGTTTATAAATTTTTACTGTAATCGCCGCCGGACGAAGCAGGCTTTGGCGATGACATCAGGGGATTTGGCAAATAGGCTCATTTTCCCGAACCCTTTACTTGACCAGCTTGGAGATTGTTTTAAAAGCATCCGACCCGGCCTGACGGCAAAGCTCAAACAGAATAGATTCCACTGTAGTCAGCACAGCCCCTTCCTGTTCCATCCGCCGCAAAGCAATCTCATAATCACGGTGAGTGCGCGAACCAACCGCATCGGTTACCACAACCGGCAGAAAGCCGTTATCTTTCAGGTCAATCACTGTTTGTAAAACACAGATGTGAGCCTCAATACCGGCAATAATGACAGCCTTCCTGCCAGACCCCTGCAGTTGAGCCAGCAGCGGCTCACTGCCACAACAGCTAAAAGTCAGCTTATCCCAATAACCGGCAGTAAAATAAGGACGAAGTTCTTCAATGGTATCACCAAGCCCTCGGGGATATTGCCGGGCCGCCATCATCGGGATCGCAAGCGCTTGAAAGCCGGCCAGCAAATTCAGCGTTTTTTGGATTAGTTCTTTATTATGGTTAATGTGAGGAAATAGCTTTTCCTGAATATCCACTACCAACAGTAATGCATTTTCCTTGTCAATTCGCACCTTTATTCCTCCTAAATCATGCCGTGGGCAAAATGGAGGAAAACGAGATTGCCACAGTCTCCGACCATGAACCAATCTCGCTTCCTGCTTGTTATATATACAATTACTGGGATTCTTTTTTCCGCTCACGGCCGCGCAGATGCCTGTCCAGGGTTGCTTTACGCAGACGAATACTTTGCGGTGTGACTTCCACTGCTTCATCGTCATTTATATATTCAAGCGCTTGCTCCAGGCTCAGGATGCGGGGCGGGGTTAAGCGGACAGCATCATCGGTACCGCTGGCCCGCATATTGGTAACATGTTTTTTCTTGCAGGGATTAACATCCATATCCATCTCCCGGGCGTTTTCACCGACAATCATGCCCTGGTATACAGCCTGGCCAGGCACAACAAACATAATGCCCCGGTCCTGAATACTATTGATACCGTAGCCTGTAGTCTCACCATCTTCGAAGGCTACCAATGCGCCCCGGGTACGACCGGGAATATCGCCCTTGTAGGGGACATAACCGTGGAACACATGATGCATAATCCCGTTGCCTTTGGTATTGGTCAAAAATTCAGATCTAAAACCGATCAGGCCCCGGGCCGGAACGATAAATTCCATCCGTAAGTAGCCGGCCAGTTCAACCATATTGACAAGCTCTGCCCGCCGGGTTCCCAGCGATTCCATAACTGCGCCCATAAATTCCTGGGGCACATCAATTGTCAAAAACTCCATCGGCTCGCAGCGCTTACCGTTAATCTGCTTGTAAATTACCTGGGGTTTACCGATTTGCAGTTCGTAGCCTTCCCGCCGCATGGTCTCAATCAGGATCGACAGATGCAATTCACCCCGGCCGGCCACCTCAAACGAGTCAGCATTCTCAGTCTCAGTTACCCGCAGGCTGACATTGGTTTCGGCTTCCCGGAACAGACGGTCCCGGACATGCCGGGAAGTAACAAATTGACCCTCACGGCCGGCAAACGGGCTGGTATTGACTGCAAACGTCATGGCCAGTGTTGGTTCGTCAATTCTGATTGTGGGTAATGCCTCCGGATTCTCGGTATCTGCCACCGTATCGCCAATATTAACTGATTCAAGACCAATCATGGCAATAATATCGCCCAACGCGGCCGCTTTAACCTCAGTCCGCTTCAGGCCCTCGTAAATATATACCTTGCCGATTCGGGCCTTCGTTTCTGTCTCGCCGTTAAGAATCACAACATTTTGACCGCCGGCCACACGACCTCTGACAACACGGCCGATAGCAATCCGGCCAACATAATCATCATAATCAAGGGTGGTAATCATAACCTGAAGTGGTCCGTCAATCTCGCCCCGGGGCGCCGGTATCGTTTTTTCAATACATGCGAACAAGGGTTGCAGATTATCGCTGGCATCGTCCATGGCCATCTTGGCAATGCCTTCCCGGGCGGTGGCGTACACGACCGGAAAATCAAGCTGTTCATCATTGGCTTCAAGCTCAATAAACAGCTCCAGCACCTCATCAACTACCTCTTCCACCCGTTGATCCGGGCGGTCAATCTTATTGATCACCACAATGGGTTTGAGTTTTTGTTCCAGCGCTTTTCGCAGCACATATTTTGTCTGGGGCATGGGGCCTTCAAAAGCGTCCACCAACAGCAATACGCCGTCAACCATGTTAAGTACCCGTTCAACCTCGCCGCCAAAATCAGCGTGGCCGGGGGTATCGACAATATTAATCTTGGTATCCTTATACATTACCGCCGTATTCTTGGATAAGATAGTAATGCCCCGCTCACGTTCAAGATCATTGGAATCCATTACGCGTTCCGCTACGTGTTCATTGGCGCGAAAAACATTGCTTTGTTTAAGCATAGCGTCTACTAAAGTCGTTTTGCCGTGGTCAACGTGGGCAATGATGGCAATATTACGTAAGTCTGTGCGTTCCATATAAAATGATTGTCCTCCCTATAATGAACAAAAGGATGCTCTTTTGCACCCTTTTGTAGTGTCATGCACAATTCACTATATTATACCAGTTCGCATATGTCAAATTAAATTTTACTTTTTCCTATTTTTTTCGATTATAAATCATTCAGCGTCTTTCTGGTAAAGGCACGGATTTTATCGGCACGGCTGAGCGCTTCAGGGAGCTTACCTGCGTTTATAGCAACAGCGTCTTCCAGTTTGAGCCGCAGTTCAGCATATTCCCGTTCCATTTCCGCCAGATAATCTCGTAATTGCTGCACCGCAGGTTCAACAGCCGTGACTGCCGAAGGTTCAATTTTCCAGTCACGTCCGGCAATCAGAACTGAATCACCATATTGCGGAATATAGGTGGAGAAGCCGAATTTTTCATTGATAAGCTGCGCAAACGGTTCGGCCATTTCTTCTTCACCATGGACAATAAAAATGTTGGCCGGTTTGGATTCAAACTTACCCAGCCAGGTTAGTAACTGATCCTGGTCGGCATGGGCGGAAAAACCATCCAGGTTATAAATTTTAGCCTTAACGCTGATTTCTTCCCCCATAATTTTAACCTTTTTAATACCCTCCAGCAAGCGCCGGCCCATGCTGCCCTGAGCCTGATAGCCCACAAACAAAACTGCACTTTCAGGCCGCCACAGGTTATGTTTCAGGTGGTGAAGGACACGGCCGGCGTCAGCCATACCGCTGGCTGAAATAATAATGGCCGGACGCCCCAGCTTGTTGATGGCCTTAGACTCATCAGACGTCTTGGTGTAAGTCAGCTGCGGCAGCTGCAGGGGATGATCATGGTCTTTGTACAGCATATCATAGGCTTCATGGTCATATTCCTGGGAATTTTTCAAAAATATATCTGTCGCTGAAATAGCCAGCGGGCTGTCAATAATAACAGGTATGTCCGGAATAAGGCCACCCTTAAATAACGTATGCAGGTGGTATAGCAGTGTCTGGGTACGGCCGACGGCAAAGGAGGGAATAATCAGGTTGCCGCCTTTGGCCACTGTGTCATTAATATAAGTTGCCAGCAGTTCAACCGGATCCTCCTGGTCATGCTTACGGGCACCATAAGTGGACTCAACAACAATATAGTCGGCCTGGGCAATCGGGGTCGGATCCTTGATAATAGGCTGGTCAGGCTGACCTAAATCACCGGAAAACAAAAGTTTGGCCGTTTCCCCGTTTTCAGTTATCCAGATCTCGACCATCGATGATCCCAGGATATGACCGGCATCCCGGAAGGAAACCGTAATTTCGTCGGCAAGCTGTATCTTGGCGTCATAGGGAACAGGCGAAAATTGCTGCAGGCAGGCATAGGCTTCCTCAACCGTATACAACGGTTCCTCAATCTTACGGCCGGCACGCTGTCCTTTGCGATTGGCAATCTCAGCCTCAAATTCCTGAATATGGCCACTGTCGGGCAGCATAATACTGCATAGTTCAGCTGTTACCTTAGTCGCATAAACAGGTCCTTTAAAACCAAATTTGCAGAGTCGGGGTATCAGACCGCTATGATCAATATGGGCATGAGTTAAGAGTACCCCGTCAATATCGGCCGGGTTATAGCTAAAGGGCCTTCTGTTTAGCGCCGCAATCGCTTTCGATCCCTGAAACATGCCACAGTCAACGAGAAATTTTTTTGAACCGGTTTCTAAAAGGTAGGAGGACCCGGTGACCATGCCGGCAGCCCCTAAAAAAGTTAATCGCATAAGTTTGGCTCCTTTTTCCCTTTTCTCAGATAAAACAAGTCCCAATTGTCGAATAGTCAGAAACCTATTGTGGTTTTAATTCTACACAAGCTGTCAATCTCCTGCAGAAATAGCAAAAACCGGGGCATAGGCCCCGGTTTGCTTACATACATCAGCAGCATTCACAAATAATCTTCTTACACCAGGCAATAAGCCAGGTTTCTGACTTATCCCGCAAAAACACTATTCTTCACCCAATACCCGAACTTCCGGATGCAGTGAAATTCCAAACTGTTTATAAACGCCATCCTGCACTTTACTGATGAGTGCCAGCACATCCTGGGCAGTTGCCCCGCCGGCATTGATGATAAAACCGGCATGTTTTTTCGAAACCTGCGCACCACCAACACAGGCGCCTTTTAGCCCGGCCTGTTCAATCAGCGTGCCGGCAAAGTAGCCCTGAGGCCGCTTAAACGTACTGCCGGCACTGGGCATTTCCAACGGTTGCTTGCTTTCCCGCTTGCTGGTATAGTCATCAAGCAGCCCACGAATAGAGTTGTCTTCCCCCTCCGTTAAGCCCAGTTCCACTTCACAGACAAAACAGTCATTCTCCTGGAATACACTATGGCGGTAACCGAAGTTTAACTCTTCCCGCGTAAAACGTCTGAGTTCACCATTGCCACATACAGCGGTAACAGCCTGCACTACCTGGCTCATGTCACCGTCATAAGCGCCGGCATTCATAAATACGGCACCGCCAATGCTGCCGGGAATACCGATGGCAAACTCAAAACCTGCCAGATTATGGGCGGCCGCATATTTTGATACCTCGGCCAACAGCGCACCAGCCCCGGCAAATAAAGTGCTGCCGCGATGGCTGATGTAGCCCATTTCGGGGCCGAATTTAACAACAAGACCCCGGATTCCCCGGTCTAAAACCAATACATTGGAACCATTGCCAAGCACAGTAACAGGTACTGCATACTGTTTAGCCGTATCCAGCACAGCTGCCACTTCCTGGACAGTTGCCGGCAACACCAGATAATCAGCAGGACCGCCAATCTTAAAAGTAGTGTGTTTGGACATAGGTTCATCAACTAGCAGCCTTTCCGGGGGAACAGCTTTTTCTAATTCGGCAGCAAACTCCACAGGCCGTCTTACCAACACCTCATTCTTTGCCAAATAAATCCATTCCTTCGGCAACCGCATCGCCAATTATTTTGTAAATATCAGCAGCAATTTGCTGAAAACGCATATGAGCATGAATAAAGTCCCGGG
>JAEWGR010000062.1 GCA_023388195.1 Bacillota bacterium | reverse complement strand
CCGGTAGAGCCGGTAGGCCCGGTGTCGCCGGTTATCCCGGTAGCGCCGGTAGGCCCGGTGTCGCCGGTTATCCCGGTAGAGCCGGTAGGCCCGGTGTCGCCGGTTATCCCGGTAGAGCCGGTAGGTCCGGTGTTACCGGTTGCACCGGTAGAGCCGGTAGGCCCGGTGTCGCCGGTTATCCCGGTAGCGCCGGTTATCCCGGTAGTGCCGGTGGGGCCGGTAGAGCCGGTGCCGCCAGTGAAGCCCGTAACGCCGGTTGCCCCGGTAGAGCCGGTAGGGCCAGTGACGCCGGTTATCCCAGTTGTACCGGTAGATCCGGTGACTCCGGTGCCGCCAGTAACGCCGGTTGCACCGGTAGAGCCGGTAGATCCAGTGGCGCCGGTTATCCCAGTTGTACCGGTAGATCCGGTGATGCCGGTTCCGCCAGTGACGCCCGTAACGCCGGTTGCCCCGGTAGAGCCGGTTGCCCCAGTTTCGCCGGTTATCCCAGTTGTACCGGTAGGACCGGTGTCGCCGGTAATGCCGATTGCACCAGTGGGCCCGGTAGGTCCGATATCGCCGGTCACCCCAGTTGCACCAGTAGAGCCTGTGGCGCCCGTTTCCCCCGCGCCAGTGGGGCCGGTCACGCCGGTTGCACCAGTAGAACCGGTGGAGCCTGTGGCGCCCGTTTCCCCGGCGCCGGTGGGGCCGGTTACGCCGGTTGCACCAGTAGAGCCGGTGGAGCCTGTGGCTCCGGTCTCCCCGGCGCCGGTGGGTCCGGTCACGCCGGTTGCACCAGTAGAGCCGGTAGAACCAGTGGCCCCGGTTTCCCCGGCGCCGGCGGGTCCGGTTACGCCGGTTGCACCAGTAGAGCCTGTGGCCCCGGTTTCCCCGGCGCCGCCAGTAGCGCCGGTCACCCCTGTTGCGCCTGAAGACCCGGTAATGCCAGCAGCCCCAGAAGCACCGGTAGTACCCGTGGCTCCCGAGGCACCAGCAGGGCCAGTAAGTCCCGTGGCTCCTGTAAATCCTGTAGCTCCTGCAGGCCCTGTAGCGCCTGTTTCACCGGTTGAGCCTAGGCCGGTTTCTTCCGCTACCTCAATTAGCGTCAAAAATGCTTTTGTGGGTACTGGGTCAGAATAGGTTACGGTGGTTGGTGTTTTGTTCACTAAACGCAAGGTTATCGGGGCACTATTAACCTGAATTAAGGCGGAACCGGCAACGGTGCCGGTTTTGATCGGTGTGTTTCCTGTTAAATCATCACCTTGCGAGGTGGTGATTGCAAAAGTAATTCCACTGGCCCCCAGTGCGCTTTGGTTTGCTACCCACCAATTTATGAAATAGCGGCCATTTTTGTTTATTGTAATCTCACCTGTTATTAAACTATAGCTAACAGGCCCATAGCTGCTTATTATAGTATCAAAAATAACGTTAGCATTTGCAGCTACTGTAGTAGCTACCTGTTTTTCCAATTGAATCCCGACGGTGTCCATATCGCCCCCCCTTTTTATCATGCACTTACTTCATAAGTAAGCCTGTTTGAGTTAATCCCGGATAATTCCAGAATTATTTGACCCCATATAATAAATTATTCAAGTTCTTATGTAATTGACAATAACTATTTATTATATTAGCAACAGGTATTAGCGTGTAGGGACTTAAATATTTTTGGCGAATTATTTTTTAGTAATATGATTTTTCAAATAATATCTATTGACAATATTTAGGTTTTAGCAGTACAATAAAATCAATACTATACCAGTTCAGTATTGATTTATTATGACAACTAGAAGGTGGTGCCATTGTGCAGCTGAATCAGGCCACTGATTACGCATTTCGAGTAGTATTGTATCTGGCCGGGCTGTCGCCGGGCGAGGTGGTCAGTGGTGTTATTATTGCTGACAGGCAGAATATTCCCCATCGGTTCCTGCAGAAGATTATGCGGATGTTGTCTGCGGCCGGAGTTGTAAAGTCGTTCCGGGGCGTTGTGGGGGGATTCTCCCTGGCTAAGCCGCCATCGGCAATAACCCTATATGATATTATCGTCGCTATGGAAGGGCCACTGGGCATACATCGCTGTCTGGTTGACCGCAAAGCCTGTAACCGGGATTGTGGTCAGGAGTGTCCGGTTCATCAGGCTCTGTCCGGTGTTCAGGACCGGCTGGCGGCCGATTTAAACAGTGTTACTTTTGCAGCCCTGGCTGCTAAAGCAAATAAATCTATCAGGAGGTAGGCATATGGAAGAATTAATTTTGTCCCGCTGGCAGTTTGGGATAACTACAATCTATCATTTTCTCTTTGTTCCGCTGACGCTTGGATTGTCCCTGATTGTAGCTATCCTGGAAACTATCTATGTCCGCACCGGTAATGAAATGTATAAGCAGCAGACTAAGTTCTGGGGTAAACTTTTCCTAATTAACTTTGCTATGGGTGTGGTCACAGGTATTGTTCAGGAGTTTCATTTTGGTATGAACTGGTCCGAGTATGCCCGGTTTATGGGGGATATTTTCGGGGCTCCCCTGGCCATGGAGGCACTTACTGCTTTTTATCTTGAATCTGTATTCATTGGCCTGTGGATTTTTGGCTGGGATCGGATACCCAAGGTGTTGCACGCAGTGAGCATTTGGATTGTGGCATTAGCTACTAATTTATCGGCTTTCTGGATTTTGACAGCCAATTCTTTTATGCAGTCGCCGGTAGGTTATGTCATTAATAATGGCCGGGCTGAGATGACGGACTTTGTTGCACTTATTACTAATCCATATGTACTTTATCAATTTCCGCACACAGTTCTGTCAGGTTTTGTAACTGCCGGTTTCTTCGTTTTAGCCATTAGTGCTTATCATCTCATCGCGAGAACTCATTTAGATTTTTTCCGGGCATCGTTTAGATTAGGACTGGTCTGGACAATTATCAGTTTGTTTCTCTTAATGGGCAGTGGTCATGCGCAGACTCAGTTTATGGCGAAGGCGCAGCCGATGAAGCTGGCGGCAGCTGAGGCCTTATGGGAGACTGCCAACCCGGCACCTTTTGCGGTAGCTGCAATCGTTGATGAACAAAATAAAACCAATACAGTCGAATTGAAAATTCCCGGCATGTTGTCAATGCTGGCCAATAATAATCCCAATACTTCCGTAAAGGGGATTAAGGATATCGAGCAAGAGTATATTGCTAAATACGGTCCCGGGAATTATGTGCCGGCAGTTACTCCCGTATTCTGGAGTTTTAGAATTATGGTAGCCGCAGGTTCGCTAATGATGCTTGTTGTACTGGCAGCCGGCTTTTTCTGGTGGCGCGGCCAGCTGGAAGACAGACCCTGTCTGCTAAAGGCGGTGCTTTGGAGTCTACCGCTGCCTTATATCGCTAATTCTACAGGCTGGTTTGTTACTGAAGGCGGACGTCAGCCCTGGATTGTTTTTGGCCTCCAGCGGGTAGAACAGGCAGTATCGCCGTCAGTAGGGGCGGCAAGTATCTGGATTTCTCTTATCGGCTTTACTCTGGTATATGCCGTATTAGCAGCAGCAGCCATATATCTTGTCCGGAAATTTGTTCGTATGGGTCCAGGAGCAATAAGTAATCAGCCCAAAAAACCGGCAGCGAAGGGGGCAGCATTATGGAGTTAAGTGTACTGTGGTTTATTTTGCTTACGGTTCTGTTTATTGGTTTTTTCTTTCTGGAGGGTTTTGATTACGGTGTCGGGATTTTGCTGCCTTTTCTGGGGAAAAATGATACCGAGCGCCGGGTGATTATTAATACAATCGGTCCGGTGTGGGACGGCAATGAGGTGTGGATGATTACTGCCGGCGGGGCTATGTTTGCCGCTTTCCCGCATGTATATGCAACCTTATTCAGCGGCTTTTATCTGGCCCTGTTTCTTATGCTGATGGCGCTTATTGTCCGGGGAGTCGCCTTTGAATTTCGAAGTAAGGATGAGAATCGGACCTGGCGCAATACCTGGGATTGGATGATTTTTATCGGCAGCGCCATACCGGCTATACTCTGGGGGGTAGCGGTGACAAACCTGATCCAGGGGGTTCCTATCAATGCAAATATGCAATATGTGGGGACGTTCTTTGATTTGCTGAGCCCCTATACGCTGGTTGGCGGTGTAGCGTTTTTCCTGGTATTTACCTTTCATGGTGCGTTGTACCTGACTCTGAAAATAGAAGGGGATATGGTGAAGCGGGCACGGAGAGCTGCCCTAAAATCAGGAATTCTTGCAGCAGTGTTTTGTCTGCTGTTAGTCGGAATGACCTATAGCAACACGGATTTGTTTGCCAGTACCGGTGCCGGCATGGCTCTGTGGGGAGCGGTCGTAATGTTTGTCGTTGCTTACGGGGCTGTTTACCGGAACCGTTTTGGTCTGGGTTTCATTTTGAGCAGTTTGACAGTCATGCTTACAACGATTGCTTTTTTCTGGGGCCTTTTCCCCCGGCTTATGGTGTCAAGTCTTAATCCGGCCTGGAGCCTGACAATCACAAATTCCGCCTCTTCCCAATATACGCTGACGATCATGACGGTTGCCGCTTTGGCATTAGTGCCGGTGGTACTTGTGTATCAAGGCTGGGTCTACTGGATGTTCCGTAAACGGGTCAGCGCGAAGGAACTGGAATATTAAACAACCTTTGCGGGTGGTGAGAATATGGCGCTACGTGATGATGATAAAGAATTTTTACGGCAATTAGCCTGGATTTATCCAAGTGATTATATGGCTGAACTCCAAGAACTGGCCGAAGCAGTTATAAAAGAACAGCTGGCAGCAGGCGAGCGCCAGAATATCCGCGATATTATTTTGAGTATTATGAGCAAAATGCAGTCAGGTGCCGGTGATAGTGCAGTATCTGAAGCGGAAAAGGCCGCCGCCGAGGCGGTTCAGGCTGAAATTGACCGGGAAATCCGGGATAAAGTAAATGCTGCGCTAATTGCCGGTCAACTGCAGATTCCGGCGGGTATGGGACCGGAGGTCATTACACCGCTTATTGAAGCACTTGCTGATCCGGTACTAGGCATTATTTCCCGGTCCGTGCTTTGCCAGTTGTCTGATGGTGGGGCTATCGATGCCTTTTGCTGTGAATGGGCTAAGAACCGTTCAACAGAACTGGAGCAAATATTAATGCAAACCGGATATCTGGCAGCGCAGCCACTGGGCATAAGGCTGCTGACTGTATTAAAGACTAATGCTGACCGGGTCATGCTGGCCGAGGATGCTGAGCTGGTACCGGAACTGTTAGCCGTTGTTGACGATCCCGACAGGAGCATCGCCGGCTATGCCCGGCGTTTGCTCCTAACTCTGAAAAACAGACTGGCGGTCGATACGGTATGTGAAACTGTCCTGGCTGATCCGGATAATGAACGTCTGCAAGCTTGGGCCGTAATTGCCTGCTATGCGCCGGCTGATGATAGCCGGGCCGCTTTGTACTACGCTGTTACTGGACAGTGGGATAAATATTATGCGCTGGACTGGCAGGAAGACCGTCCTCTTCTGGCCAGGGGTTATAATGAGGCTTCGATACCTGAAAAGCAGCGATTATTAGCAGCTGCCCGCCAAGGTGGCCAGGGGTTGCTGTTAACAGGTCTGCTTCTGACTGGAAATGGCCGGGATGAATATGAGGAAATAACCGCCGCCGACTGGGAGGCCCTGTTGGATCTGCTTGTTAGTCAGCAGCGTTGGCAGGATTTATACAGGTTGGTTTCTAAGGCTCCGGTAGAATGGTCCGGTGAGATTACGATGCTGTTGAGAAATTCCGGCTGGCAGCCGGGGGAGTGGGCGCAGCGGGGCTGGGAGAGAAGCCTTGCTGCCTGCCCGCAGTCAGGCCGAAACACGTTTGTGCCTGACGGGCGAGAGCTTATTGTCCTTGAAACAGATCAGGCAGATATTGAAGCCCTGGCGTTTCATCCCCATAACCGGATTGTGGCCGGCGGCGGCCGGGACGGCCGGCTCAGATTATGGCAGTTAGGCAGCCCTCAGATATGGCGGACTGTGGATCTGCATGCTGAAGCGATCACGGCGGTTGCTTTTACAGCCGATGGCCGTTATCTGGCTACTGCCGGACAGGAGGGAAAGGTGCATATCTGGCAGCTGCCGGCTGTGAAATGGGTCGGCAGTGTGAGTGGTCAGCCCGGGCTGGTCACAGCCATGGCAACCGGTGCCGGCGGCACAATTCTGGCGTCAGCTTGGGCCGGTGGCCAGGCAGCTGCCAGAGTCTGGGAATGGGATGGGGCTTACATGACAAATCAGGGTCAGTACCCTGGCCGCTGGTTCAATGCAGCTGCGGTCAGTGCCGAACAAAGACTGGCAGTGGGCGGGGGCTGGGACGGCATTATCCGGCTGTATGCATTAGCAGGCAGCAAACAGGATAATCGGTGCTGGGCCGCCCACACCGGGCCTGTACAGTCTATCAGACTGTGTCGGGATGGGAAGCTTCTGGTCAGTACGGGGGCTGACGGTTTATTAAAGATCTGGCAGCCGGTGAGTGGTAAGCTGCTCTGGGCGCTGCCGGTGGCGGGCCAGCTGCTGGCAGTCAGCACGGATGGATCTTTAGCGGCAATAAGTAATCCTGGTCAATGTAAAATTCTAATACAACAGCTGCGGCTGGCCAAACCCCTGACCCAGGCTACGCATGCCGACTGGCAGCACGCCGGACGGTTATTGGCAGCTGCGGCCCTTGAGCCTGAGACCAGCCAGGCTGTGGAGTTTTTGCAAACGATACTTGACAGCAAGTTTCGCTACGATTTTATTCTGTAAGCCGGGGAGGGAATGAGATGGCAGGACGGCTGGCAATTGATTTCGGTCATTCCTATACTGTTGCAGCGTATTGGCGGCAAAGCACCCGACAGTCGGAAACCCTGTATGTGCCGGCGATTATGCGACCGATTCGCGCCGGGCAGGGCAACAGCCGCACAACCATTTATGCAGCTCCCACCTTAATATTGTATGAGCAAGAGCCGGAGGCCTGTCTAATCGGGCAGGAGGCAGCTGAGAAACTGAGTGGCGTGGTTGATGAACGGCAGGTATACAGCCAGCTGAAGCTGGATGTCATTACAGGCAAACGCGTTTTTGGTCCTGCTGGCAGCAAATGGCTTTGCCGCCAGGATATGGCCAGAGACTATTTAGCCGCTGTCATTTGTCGCGCCAGTCAGGTTCTGGGGTTAAGCAGTGAAGCGATCATTACTTTTACCGTGCCGGCAGAGGCTTGTCAGGTCGAAGCCGCATGGCAGCGGTATCATCAATGGCTGAAGGGGGCCGTCAAGCAGGCCGGTTTTAGCCGGTTGGAATTAGTTGAGCATCCCTGGGCTGCTGCCTGGGGAGCCGGACTGTCTGTAAAATCGGAGGATCGTTTTGTTGTTATTAACCTGGAGAGCGATCTGGCCGAGGTTGTTGTCGTGCAGGCCGGGAAAGAGGCTGAAGGAGAGACAGAGCGGCATTTGCGGGTGCTCAGTCATGTCAGGGATTGGCTGCTTGAACCTGAGCCTGGTCAGGATCAGGAGTTTGTTATCTATACTCAGCTTGCGAATATATTGCGGCAGGCACTCCGGCAAACTGCCGGGCGGGGGTATGCCGGGGATGATTATGCAGGTGTTGTTTTGACCGGCAGCGGCAGGGCGCAGTCTTTGTATAAGCAGGTTGTCCACGCCTTTTTTGCCGGTATCCCTGTTTATGATAAATATATGTTTAGTGCTGCTGCCTGCGGGGCGGCATCATTGGCCGCCAGGGTTGATGCCTGCGGCTATATCCGGTATAACTACGGGGTGCGCTATCTGCAGCAGGGGCAATACGGTTATCATATGGTGGCTGCCAGCGGTACTTTTTATCCCAGCGATGGTCCTGTTGCCGAATTAGTTGTAAAAGCCAGCTATGACGGACAGCAGGAATATGCGTTATTTATCTACCGGCTGGGGGGAACTGACACTTGTTGTATAAACGGGCAAAACCCGCTGATATTAACGGCAGCCCAACCGGCGCGTGCCGGTCAGCCGGCTGTCCGGGCCACTCTCAGTATTGACGGGGCAGGCCAATTAGCGGTAACGGCTTGTGATGCCGGCAGCGGCCAGCTTATTACGGCGGCTGTGCCGGTGGTTAAACTTACATAGAGGAGGAGCAAACGATGTCACATTTTACTCAGGTAGCCACTAAAATCATGAATAAAGAATTGCTGCTCAGTTGTCTTAAAGACCTAGGTTATGAGACGGAAGAGGCGGTGACGATCAAAGGGTACCGGGGCCAGGAGACACAGGTTGATATTGCTGTCCGTATGCGGCAGGGGTATGATGTTGGTTTTGTTCTCGGTTCGGATGGAACGTACAGCTTTGTGGCCGACTGGTTTGGCGTGCAGGGCATCAGTGAGCAGCAGTTTACCACCAAAGTCCAGCAGCAGTATGCCCTGGGTACTGTTATGGAGCAGGTTAAACGGCAGGGCTTTAATGTGGTGGAGCAGCAGCAGGATGCCAGCGGCCAGATCCGGCTGGTTGTCAGACGCTGGGTATAATGGCGGCGATGAAGGAGGCAAAAGAAAATGAATAACTTTGCAGAGCAATTTGATACATATATCAGAGCGCGGGTGACGCTGGTTGTTATTGTAACTCCTGAGGAAGAACGGGCTATAGAGCATGTTAAAACTGTGTGCGAGCAGAAAAACCGTACCTGCCTGTCCTGGGACGTTGCCGATGGCTTTGTTGTACTAACCGGACGTACCTCGCTTGACCTAAAATGCCGGGATCCGCTGGTCGCGCTTGATTTAATGGAAAAAACAGGCATGGACAATGCCGGTACAATCTTTGTATGTAAAGATTTTCATGATTTTTGGGCTAATCCACCGGTGAGACGTAAGCTGAGAAGCGTGGTCCAGCGTCTGACGCAAACCCGGACGTCAATCGTAATTACAACTCCTACCAGTCAGATTCCTGACGAGCTTCAGGATGAAGCGGTAATTATTCACTTGCGCCGCCCGAATGGAGAAGAGCTGGACTCGGTTCTGGAGGGATTATTAAAGGGCGCCAATGTTAAAATTAGTCTTAATGAGCCCGGGCGGGAAAAGGTTGTTCAGGCTGCAATGGGGATGACTGCCGGTCAGGCCCGGCGGGTGTTTTCCAAAGCCATTGTTACCTGTGGCTGCCTGGACGACCGCAGCATTACGCTCATTACCGAAGAAAAAGCACAGTTAGTAAGGCAAAGTGAGGCGCTGGAATTCCTGAGTACTACAGAAACCGCCGAGAGTGTGGGTGGACTGGGTGTTTTAAAAGACTGGCTGCGCCTGCGAGAAAAAGCGTTTACCAAGGATGCCCGCGACTATGGCCTGCCTGCACCCAAGGGGATTGCTATGGTAGGAATTCCCGGTACCGGCAAAAGTCTGACAGCGAAAATGATCAGCGGTTTGTGGCAACTGCCACTGCTTAGACTGGACGTGGGTGCTTTATTTGGTTCCTATGTGGGGGAATCGGAGGACCGGACCCGCCGGGCTTTGCATATCGCCGAGACAATTGCCCCCTGCATTCTATGGGTCGATGAAATAGAAAAAGCTTTTGCCTTTGGTTCCGGTGATGCCGGTACCAGCCAGCGGGTATTTGCCACTCTCCTGACCTGGATGCAGGATAAAAAAGAGCCTTGTTTTGTGGTCGCCACAGCTAACAATATTGCGGCTTTACCGCCTGAACTCATGCGTAAAGGCCGGTTTGATGAAATCTTTTTCCTTGATTTACCTCATATGGCGGAACGGCGGGAGATCTTTATTACTCATCTTAAGCGACGGAACCGCTCACCCCGTGACTTTGACCTCAAACGTCTGGTAAAAGAAACGGATGGTTATGTGGGGGCCGAAATTGAGCAGGCTATTATTGATGCCATGTATCTGGCCTTCAGTGATCAGATGCGGGAAATTACCACTGAGGATATTTTAATATCGCTTAAACGTCAGGTGCCACTGTCCGTTTCCCAACGGGAAAATATTCAATATCTGCGGCAATGGCTGCAAGAAGGCCGGGCCCAGTCGGCGTCTTATCCGGGTGAGATTGCCGGTGAGTCAGGTACAGGTCAGGTATTATTGGAAATCGAGGGCCAGGATTAACCGGGAAAGGATGATGGAGGATGGAAAAAGAGGAACTGGAAATAACAATTGCAGCAGACGGCAAGGTTAATATTAAAGTAGCTGGAGCTAAAGGCGGTAAGTGTCTGGATATCACTAAGCCAATAGAAGAGGCGCTCGGAGAAGTTAAAGTCCGGGAGATGAGTCCGGAGTATTACGAGCAGCCCGGTGATTTCAATAAAGTCAAAGATAACCGGCGATGAACACACCTGCTGCGGTTTTGCAAGGCGGCCTGATTAATATGGCCGCTTTTTTGCCGGCGTCCAGCGTTAATGGACCGGGACTTCGTGCTGTTGTCTGGGTGCAGGGCTGCTGCCGCCGCTGCCCAGGCTGCTTCAATCCGGATATGCTTGAGAGTAAAGTAAACCAACTGGTGGCTGTAGAGGAACTTGCCAGTCGGATTTTGGCTGTTGACGGTATTCAAGGGGTTACTTTTTCCGGTGGTGAGCCTTTTCTTCAGGCCGGAGCCCTGGCCGAACTGGCGGTGATACTGGTTAGCCACGGCTTAACAATAATGGTCTTTACCGGTTATGAATACGAGGAGCTTACGCAGGCCGGTAATTCGGACTGGCATAAGCTGCTGCAGGTAACAGATCTGCTGGTCGCCGGTCCCTACCTCGAACACCGGCCGTCCTCGTCCTATCTGCTAGGTTCGGCTAATCAGGAACTGATTTATCTCAGTCACCGCTTGCAGAATCACCCGGATATTGATAAGTCCGCCACCCAGGTACGAGAGTATATTATTAATGCTGCCGGTACTATTTCTGTTACCGGTTTGGGCTGATTATTGTGTTATTTATTTTTAAAAAAATGGCTGACTTGCCACTGCCAGGCTTTACTTTTTTCCGATAATGTTAGATAATGAGGGATACTATACTTAGACAAATAAAAGTTCGTTTCTATACATATATTTGCTAAGGAAGGCGTGGTAGTGTGAGGTGTGGCTGTGTGCTTCAGGGAAAAAGAGTCTGTATGCGGACTGTTCGGGAAAGTGATCTTGAGTTAATTTATAGATTAATGACAGATGTATCGGAAAAAGGTATGTACTGGCTTATCGATATTCCGGCTGAGCCTGCCTTTCGCAGGGGCTTTGCCGAAAAGGGGTTTTGGTCGGAAAATTTTGGCCGGATGCTGATTACTGATAAGGAGCAGGCGGGAAAAATTGTCGGCGAGATTATCTATTTCAGGAATGCCGACTACCGGGCCGGCTACGAGGTTGGTTATCAGGTTTTCCGGCGGGAGGACCGGGGGCAGGGATATATGTCCGAGGCTCTGGCCCTGTTGTCGGCGTTTTTGTTTGAATCTAAGCCGATTCCCCGCCTGCAGCTTACGTTAGTGGCCGGTAATGAGGCCAGCCGCAAAGTGGCGGAGAAGTGCGGCTACCGGTATGAGGGCACTTTGCGTAAGGCTGCTTTTCTTGCCGGTGAATATGTTGATCTTGAGATGTTTGGTTTACTCAGGGAAGATTGTCCGCCCTTACGGCTGTAAGCTGGGGAGACTATTTATTCAGACGGCAGATGAGCTAAGGGAACAGCAAATAAATATATAATAAGTAAAGGGCTGCCTGCAGGCAGCCTTTTTTGTGTTATCAGAAAAAAATAACTAAATTCTTGGCATAAAGTAACCAAGGCTTTTTTTACGCTATCTAATTTGTAAATGTACAAGTAAAGTTGAGTCATTGATCTTAAACCGGCCTGTTAACAATTTTGTGGAAAAATTTCGACAAAAAAACACAAAATATCTTTACTTTTATTAAAAAAATGTCGAAATATATTATGATAGGTAAATATACACTATAAGTTATGAAATAGGGGGATTTTTATTGTTTCGAATAGTTGCCGGATTCAAAATGGGTGCAAAAATTAGTTTAGCGTTAGTTTTTATTCTGGGGTTACTTAGTGTTATTGCCGGAACCTCAATATTATCTTCTTATGAGCTCAAAGCCGAAATTCAAGAAATAGAGGTTTCCAATCAACGGTCTGTTCTGGCTGCCAAGGCCGAAAATGAATACACTGGCGCTGTTCTGGAGATCAGGCGGTTTATAGCTGACGGCGATGATAAATACAGTAAGAATTTCTCAGATAAATTAAATAATGTAATGTCGTTGGAAACACAACTGCTGGAACTGACCGGTGCCGGCCAAAGGCCGGAAATCGAAAAACTGATTCAGGATACGGCCAGCTACAAGCAAGGCGTAACAGAGCGGCTTATTCCGGTTTTACGACAGCAGTTTAGAGAGAAACAGGCAGGAAATACAGATAAATATAATGAACTGGCGGTTCAGTCGGCAGTAATAACGCGCAGCCTGACTCCTTTTGCCCAGTCAATTCAACAGATTCTGCATGCAGTCATGGAGGATAATGCGAAGGTTGCCGCTGACAATGTGCGTTCTGCACAACAACGTAATGACGCTGCGGTATTCACGGCGGTTACGATTAGTATTATATCGTTAGTGGCCGCAATTGTCCTGAGCATTGTCCTGACCAGAATGATCATCCGGCCAGTGCAGGCAGTGACAGGTCAGTTAGATAAAATGGCTGCAGGCAATTATACCGGCCAGATTGAGGCGCAATTGGTAAATCGCAGTGATGAATTTGGCAATGTTGCTGCGTCACTGGCCCACTTACAACAAAACATGCGGGTATTGCTGCGGCAGGTGCAGCAGGGAGCCGAACATCTGGCCGCTTCCTCGGAGCAGCTGACGGCAGGTACCGAACAGTCAGCGCTGGCAACTCAGCAGGTGGCAACAACAATTAGTCAGGTTGCTTTAGGGGTTGAGCAGCAGGTAGCGGTCATGAACGACACGGTATCTGTTGTGGAAGAGATATCGTCAAATATTGAAGTTACGGCCGTTAACACCAAGGATGTTAGCTGTGCCGCAGAGCAGACAGCCCAGGCCGTGCAGGCAGGCACGCAAGCAATTGCAGCCGCTATTGCGCAAATGGACAGTATAGAAAAAACGGTTGTCGGTTCAGCCGCGGTTGTAACCAAACTTGGGGAGCGCTCTAAAGAGATTGGGCAGATTGAGGAAACGATTGCCGGTATTGCCGGTCAAACCAATCTTTTGGCACTTAATGCCGCCATTGAAGCGGCCCGTGCGGGTGAACAGGGCCGGGGGTTTGCAGTGGTTGCTGAGGAGGTACGCAAGCTGGCTGAGCAATCCCAGGAGGCAGCAAAACAGATCGATGCTTTAATTAGTGAGATTCAGACAGACACAGACAAAGCTGTTCAGGCCATGGCCGACGGCACGCATGAAGTAAAAGTTGGCAGTGAGGTGGTTAGTTCGGCAGGCAAAGCATTTGCCGATATCGCTGCACTCATAACTAGAGTTTCGGCGCAGATAAAAGAGATTTCAGCAGCAATTCACCACATGGCCGGTGGCAGCCAGCAGATCGTTCAAGCAGTCCGGACGGTTGATAGCGTGAGTAAAGAGACGGCCGGCCAGACCCAGACCGTGTCTGCCGCCACCGAGGAGCAAGCTGCCTCTATACAGGAAATTGCCTCTTCCAGCCAGGTGTTGGCAAAGATGGCAGAAGAATTACAGTCAGCGGTGAAAAAATTTGCCGTATAAACCAATCAGCCGGTGAAAATACTACTCTAAGAAAAGGGGTGGATATATGAAAGCCACAAGAGCTGAGGAAATCATAAAATCAAAAGAAACTATCGGCGTAAAATACCGTAACAATGATGTCTGGATTGAGAATGTGGATAAAGAACGCAATACGGCCTATGTTACCTACCTTGAACAGCATAATACCGTCCATGTTGACATCGACCAGCTTGAAGAAACCGGGCCGGTAAAACACCTGCAATAGGCCTTGCCGGAACCGGTGTTTGTTGGCAGGCTGCATTTGTGTTTTATTATAGTTAGCCTGCTTTTAAAAGCAGGAATCACGCCAGCATTCGTAGTATATATATTATGCAGGTAACCATAATTAAACCGCCGTTTATTGGCGGTTTTCTCTTTAATCTCCCAGAATCTACAAATGAATTCTGGGGGATAAGAACGCCTATACCCTAATAAAGGGGACAGGTGGCTTCTATCATCGTCCCAAGGGACTTGGCAGAAGGCAAGTCTTATATTATAGGCAGGTGAGCTAAGCTGATTGACAAATATTTGGGGAAACAGGCCCTGCAGCAGCATGGACTGTTGGCAAAGATTGCCGGCTTAGGGGTAAGTAATGGACTGTTAGCAATAGTTCAGGCCTATTACTTATCCCAGGTAATCGATAACGTTTTTCTGGGCGGACAGGATGTAAGCGCCGTCAAGGCCAGCTTATGGCTGCTCGCCGGTTTGGTTTGTTTACGGGCCTTGCTGACCTACCGGGAAGAGGTGCTGGCTTTCGAACTGGCAGCAGCGGTAAAAACAGCCCTTAGGGAACGTCTGACACGCCAACTGTTCAGACTGGGGCCGGTGGCTCTTGCTAATCAGCCGGCAGGCGAACTGCTTACTGTCATGAGTGAAGGGATAGAAAACCTGGAGGCCTACTTTGCCAAATATCTGCCGCAATTATTTAAAGCCTTTTGTATACCTTTGTTGATTTTGGCGGTTGTGTGGCCAATTGACCGGACCACGGCCGCCATCATGCTGGTGACGGCGCCATTGATACCGGTATTTATGATTCTCATCGGCAAAGCGGCTGAACGGATGAATCAGCGTCAATGGGAGACGTTAAATAAGCTGAGTGTACACTTTCTGGATGTGCTGGCCGGCGTGACAACCTTGAAGATATTCGGCAGGAGCCGTGAACAGATTGCAATTATCACCAGGATCAGCCAGGAGTTCCGGGATGCCACCATGGATGTACTCCGGGTCGCATTTTTGTCAGCTCTGGCGCTGGAACTTTTAGCTACGATCAGTACAGCCTTGGTGGCGGTAGCTCTGGGCCTCAGGCTGCTGTACGCCGAAGTCGCTTTTGGGCAGGCCTTTTTTCTGCTGCTGCTGGCACCGGAATATTATTTACCTTTGCGGCTGTTAGGCAGTCAGTTTCATGCCGGCCTGGCCGGAAAAACGGCGGCGGCTGATATTGCCCGGCTGCTGTCCCTGACCGGGGGCGGGCGTTTCACAGGCAATGAGCGGCTGCTGTCCCCACAGCAAATTTCTCTTGCTTTTACTAAAGTACATGCGGCTTACCAGGAGGGGAGCCGGCCGGCTCTCAGTGATATCTCATTTACACTGGCGGCAGGGCAGCACCTGGCTATTGTCGGCCCGAGCGGTGCCGGCAAAAGCACGGTGGCAGCCCTGGTGCTGCGGTTTATTTCACCTGGGTCCGGAACAATTCTCATTAATGATCAGGATCTTTCGAGCCTGAATTTAAATGAATGGCTGCGTCATGTTGCTTTTGTTCCTCAACGGCCCCATTTATTTCAGGGGACGGTGGCGGACAATATTCGCCTCTCCCGGCCTGATGCGTCAATGGCGGCTGTTATGCAGGCCGGCCAGGCAGCCGGAGCCCATGAGTTTATCAGCCGCCTGCCTAACGGCTATCATACGCTGGTGGGGGACGGGGGCCGGGGGTTGAGTGGCGGTGAACGTCAGCGGCTGTCAATTGCCAGGGCCTTTTTGCAGGATGCGCCGCTGCTTATTCTGGATGAAGTGGCCCGGGGACTGGATGTTACTGCGCAGGCTATGCTGGATAATACCCTGGAAC
>JAEWGR010000030.1 GCA_023388195.1 Bacillota bacterium | reverse complement strand
CTTGGCTTGTGCCAAGTCCTGCAGGACGCCGGCAGAAGCCGCCCGTGCCCTTTGGGTATAGTCGTTCTTTGTCCCCGGAATTTCTTGTAAATTCTGGCAGACTAAAAAAAGGAGGAATACGGTCATGCGTCAAGGCGCGATGCAACCCTATTACCTATTTAGCCCGTGGACGCGGATTTTCCACTGGGTCATGGTAATATGTGTGTTTACTCTGTTTCTTACCGGGCTTTATATTGGCAATCCTTTTTTTCTGGGAACCCAGGGAATGGAGCCAACCTTCGCCGTTAACAATGTTTTGTCAATGGAAACGATCCGTTATATCCATTTTATCGCCGGTTATGTGCTTGTGATCTCGTTTATCCCCCGGATCTATGGCTTTATTATCAATCCTGGCGACAGATTGCTGCCCAAGCCCTGGAGCAAACTGTACTGGACCGGAATGATGGATACGCAGCTGCATTATATGCTCCTGCGCGGCAAGCACCGGCCTTATTTACGGAATTCACTGGCCCGGTCAGGTTATCTGGCTGTGTACTTTATGTTTTTTATTGAAGCCGTTACCGGTTTTGCCATGTACTTCATGGTTGAGCCCAACCGGTTTCTGGCAAAAGTATTTGGCCCGTTCAACAACTGGCTGATTAATGAGTATGTGGTCCATATTATCCATCACTTTGTGGCCTGGTTTATCATGCTGTTTGTCATCGTTCATGTGTATATGGCGATCAGGGCTGACTTAACCGAAAAAGGCGGCGAGATTTCGGCCATGTTCTCAGGGGTTAAATATATGGAGGAAGAGCCGGACGATCTGGGAGATATCACAGACACTAAGAAAACTAAGGCAAAATAGGAGCTTCAGTTATGGAGAAAATTATTATTCTGGGTGTCGGTAATATCCTGATGCAGGATGAAGGGTTTGGTGTCCGGGTGGTTGAGGAACTTACCCGGCGCTATCGCTTTCCTGACAATGTTCAGGTACTGGATGGTGGCACGCTGGGGATGGAATTGCTGCGGTTTGTAACCGGTGCGGACCGGTTGTTGATCATTGATGCCGTGAGTGGCGGCGGCAGCCCGGGCGATTTGTACCATTTTGCGAATGATGAGGTCAAAGCCTATTTCAAAAACAAGGTATCACTGCATGAGCTCGGTATTCAGGATGTGCTGGCCGCCCTGGAACTGTTGGAGCAGCCTGTCCAGGAAGTTGTTATTCTTGGTATTCAGCCGGCAGTGATTGATGTGGGCCTGGAACTGAGTGAGACCGTACAGCCGGGAGTTGCTGCCACTGCCGGCCGGGTGCTTGATATTTTGCAAGGCTGGCGTATAAATAGTCTCCCTCTTACATAGGTATTACCGTGCGGGAGGTGGGGCTGTGAATTACAGTGTCCTCAATGTGGTGCTTACGCTGCAGGAAGAGCCTGAGCTTTTTCCGGCGGAGGATTACCGTTTTGATCAGGAAAAAGGCTGCCATGAGCTGTTAATTACTGTTTTTGGTCAAAAGCTCTGGGTAGATACACGGGCCGTTAAGCTAAAGAAGGTAACAGGGGCGATTTTTTGTTGGCAAGAATACAGCCAAGGTCAGTATGTTGAACTAAATCCGGCAAATTCCGTTTGCCCCGAATGCGGCTGGTGGAAGTGCCATCTGTGCGCTTCCTGCCGCTGTAACAAACCAGCTAAACGGGTTTAATCGAAATATAATTTACAAACATGGCAGGAAAAAACGATTTTTGCACGTATAGTGTAACTTATGACCTTGGTTAATTCTTCTCTAGGAGTGGTACATATGCTGCGCGGTATTCGTGGTGCAACAACAGTTACAGCCAACAATCGTGAAGAGATTTTTGAACGCGTGGCGGAGCTGCTTTCGGCAATCATCCAGGAAAATGTGATCGATACAGAAGATATCGGCGCTGTAATCTTTAGCTCTACCCCGGATCTGAATGCGGCTTTCCCGGCCGCCGGTGCCAGAAAGCTGGGCTGGACCCAGGTACCTCTTTTCGGCACCCAGGAGATAGAGTGTCCGGATTCGCTGCCCCTTTGTATCCGGGTATTGATTCTCCTGAATACAGATAGCCGGCAGCCGGATATTAAACATGTTTACCTGCATGACGCTATGATCTTGCGTCAGGACATCAAGCTATAAAAATGCTCTATTAAGGCCTGCTTTGTCAAATGACCAAGCAGGCCTTAATAATTACCGGCCAGATGTTAAATGCTATTAAATACTTGAATTTTATTGCAAACACGGGCGGACAGTGTAATAATAGATGGGTGGCAACAGGGAGGGATAGTTATGGGACTGGAGAAGCAGTTAATTTCAATTGTTGTACCCGTATTTAATGAACAAGATAATATTAATAATTTCTACCAGGAAGTTGTTAAATATATGGAGCCGCTGGCGTATTGTTTTGAGCTGATTTTTATTGATGATGGCTCAGGCGATGCCACGCCCCTGATATTAGAGCGGTTGGCGCAGGCAGACGAGCGGGTGCGGGCTCTGATTATGGCCCGGAATTTCGGCCATCAGGTCGCTTTGACCTGTGGTTTGGATTATGCCAGAGGCCAGGCTGTCATTACTATGGATGGGGATATGCAGCATCCGCCGGAGATGATTCCGCTGCTGCTTGCCGAGTGGGAAAATGGTTTTGAGGTAGTCCAAACAGTCAGGATTAATACCGAGGGTGTTTCCTGGTTTAAAAGCTTTACTTCAGGCATGTTCTATAAACTGATGAATGTTATGTCCAATGTCAGGGTAACTGAAGGTGGGTCTGATTTTCGTTTGCTGGATAGAAAAGTGGTTGACAGCTTCTGCCGCTTCCGCGAACGGGCCCGGTTCATTCGTGGCATGATCAGTGCAATTGGTTACCGGCAGACTTACATAGAATTTGTTGCCCCCAGACGCTTTGCCGGGCAATCCAAATTTTCCTTACGAAGAATGCTGCATTTTGCTCTTGACGGTATTACCGCCTATTCAAAAACCCCGCTGCGCATTGCCTTTTATGTGGGGATCGCCATGGGGTTTGCCAGTATTGTTCTCACCATGCAGGTTCTGTATATCCGGCTGTTCACCGACGAGGCTGTTCCCGGGTGGGCTACAATTACTGCCAGTATCCTGCTGTTAGGCGGCTTGCAGTTGTCCGGCATCGGCATTATTGGCGAATATATCGGGCGAATCTTTGAAGAAGTGAAACAGCGGCCGCTTTACTGGCTCCGGGCGGAACTCAGCCGGCAAAAGGAAAAGGGCGACAGGGAAATGCTGGGGAAATAACTGATTTTGTTGCCCTAATAATTGTAAAAAAAACGCGATTTTGGGCAGGAATTTTTAAATTTAAACAGAATATAACAAAGGTGAGCGTATAAGAAAGCCGAATCCAGCTCCAGTACGGGGGAACCAATTTATGGGGTGAAACCGGAAAGTGTTATCTTTCCGGTAGGGTGCCTGCAACCCTAACCCGGCAGCTAACCTCGGAGGCCAGCGAGAGGAGAAACCAGTTTGCACAAGTTTTTCGGGTTCATTGTCGCTTTTTGTCTCTTTTTCGGAACCACTACGTTCGCCTTTGCTTCTGGTACATATGAAGCTGGCGATCAGGGAGAAGATGTAGCCGCAATTCAATCCCAGCTTAACAGCCTGGGCTTTAATGCCGGTGCAGCTGATGGTGATTTCGGCGACGCGACGGTCAGCGCTGTGAAGGCTTTCCAGAAGGCCCGTGGCCTTGAAGCCGATGGCGTAATCGGACCGCAAACCTACCGGGCCCTGATGGGGCGGGACATCCCTGTCAGCCGCGATTCTTCCACCACTTCGGTACGGCGGATCATTCAGACTTCGATGCGTTATACAGGAGTGCCTTATGTGTTTGGTGGGACAAGCCCTAATGGTTTCGATTGTTCGGGTTTTACACGTTATGTTTTTGCTCAGAGCGGTGTTTACTTGCCGCGGATGGCTGATGAGCAGTTTGAGATTGGGCGGGCCGTGTCGTACAGCAGGCTTCAGCCGGGTGATCTGGTGTTCTTCAGCACTTACGCTGCCGGGGCATCCCACAGTGGCATCTATCTTGGTGACGGCAAGTTTATAAGTGCTACGTCCAGCCGCGGTGTTGCTATTGACCGCATGAACAGTAGTTACTGGGGGCCGCGCTATATTGGTGCCCGCAGGGTGATGTAAACTGACAGCAGGGAAGGCATTGTCGGCCTTCCCCTTTTTATTTAATAAAGGCTTGTATTTTATGAATGAATTTGCCACAATAGAAGTGGTCACCCTGATTATTGCAGTGGAGAAATATTATGTTTAGTTTTTACTGGCGAAAATTTATCATTCCTTATTGGCTACTGGCTTTAACGGCGGTAGTTTGTTTTGTTATCGCCAGTGCTGCCGGCTTAGCGGCACCGTTGATAGTAAAATTGTTAATTGATGATGCGTTGTCGGGTGGTAATATTGCCTTTTTGCACTTTATTACGGCCGGCATTGTCCTGTTATATCTTATTCGGGGCTTGTTTTCCTATTGTTATGGTTATGGTATGGCTAAAGCCGGCAACAAGATGCTGGCCAGGCTGCGTGAAGAGATGTTTAATAAACTGCAGTCCCTAGACTATGCCTACTATATGAAAACGCCTTCGGGCGATATCATATCGTTATTTACCAATGATCTTTTATTTATCCAGCAGGCAGTTACGGTTGGGATTCCTGATGTTATTGTCGAGTCCCTTAACTTGCTGGCTATTATGGCAATCATGATTTATTTTGACTGGGAACTGGCTATGGTTACCTTTGCCACTTTGCCGTTTATCATTGTGGCTATTAGTTGTTTTAATCATAAAATAGGCCGTTTGGGGGCCCTTGTGGAGCATAACCTGGCCAAAGTGACAGCCATTATCCAGCAGTCGGTCATAGCGGTTATGATTGTGCAGAGTTATGCCCGGGAAGAATATGAGTATCGAAAATTCAGTGATAAGATCCAGCTGGCAGCCGCTGATTTGCTTAAGGCTCAGCGATTAAGTGCGATCCTGGTGCCGCTGGTAGAGTTTCTGGCCGCCATTGGCTTAACCATTATCGTCTGGTACGGCGGGCGGGAGGTAATCAACGGGGACCTTACGATCGGGGGCATGTTTGCCTTTCTTGTCTACATTATCAATGTGCCGGCCCCTGTCCGCAAAATCAGCCAGGCTGTAACTCAGCTGAAGCTGGGATTAGTCGCCTGGGAACGAATTAGCAGGCTGCTTAATGAACAAAGGCCGGCTGTGGCCGACGGCCAGCTTGAGCTGGCTCAGGCGCAGGGGCAGGTGGAGTTCAGGAATGTTTCCTTTGCATACCAGCAAGGGCAGCCGGTGCTCAACAATATTAATGTGTCTGCCCGCCCGGGGGAAGTGATTGCCATTGTGGGGCCAAGCGGGGCCGGGAAATCATCGTTTGCCAACCTGCTGCTCCGGTTTTATGATCCGGAGAGTGGAGCTGTCCTGTTGGATGGCATTAATATCAGGGAGCTTAAAATTAGTGCCTTGCGCCGGCATATAGGTTTTATTCAGCAAGAACCCATCTTATTTAACATGTCAATACTGGAAAACATTCGTTATGGCCGGCCTGAGGCCACCCTGAGCCAGGTTGACCAGGCGGCCAGGCTGGCTAATGCCTATGATTTTATTAAAGAGTTACCACAGGGCTATGATACTGTGGCTGGCGAATTAGGCAGCAATCTTTCCGGTGGTCAGCGGCAGCGCATCGCCATCGCCCGGGCCATCATCACCGAGCCGGCCATATTGCTTCTGGATGAACCAACTGCGGCCCTTGACCCCCACACCGAAAACCTGGTTATGGCTGCGATCAGGCAGGCCGGAGCCGGCCGCACCACGTTTATTATCACCCATCGCATGTCAACCATTATGGCTTCTGACCGGGTTCTGTATCTGACCGGCGGCAGGATAGCCGAGACCGGTACCCACGAAGAGCTTATCGAGCAGGGCGGCTCCTATGCCCGGGCCTATGAGCTTGGCAAACTGCGCATAAATGAGTAAAATATTGGCAATAATCATAACAGCATTCTGCGGCCAATCTTTATTGGGAACCCATATAGATTGGCCGTTGTATTTTTCGTAGCATTATCGTAGTAAAGAAGCGGCAACAATTGACAGATGGTTGTCAGGCTGATAACATTTACTTAGGAATATTCTTATTTGGGAGTGCGCTGCAAGCACAAACGCCCGCTGGGAGGTAACTATGTCTGAAGTTAAACTGCATAATATTACTTTTGGTTACAATAATACGGAAATGGTCCTGAACAGTATATCCTTTACCGTACAGCAGGGTGAATTTGTCGTGGCGGTAGGACCTAACGGTGCGGGAAAAAGCACACTTCTGAAGATTATCGCCGGGTTGATTGAACCTGCCGCCGGCCAGGTCCTGATTGATAATAACAGCATCCGGTCGGCAGCCCGCCAGGGAATTATGGCTTATGTACCCCAGCACTATTCTCAGAATACGGCCGCCTTCCCGGCCACTGTTGAGGAGATAGTGGCGTTGGGGCTTGTTGGTGCCAGGGGGCAGTTAAAAGCTGCCGCCAATAAACAGATTGTTGATCAACTGCTGGAAATGGTGGGGGCTGAACAGCTGAAAGGGCGGCGGATTGGTGAATTGTCAGGCGGCCAGCAGCAGCGGGTGATGGTAGCGCGGGCTCTGGCCGGCGAGCCGCAGTTATTATTGCTGGATGAACCAACAAGTGGGATTGATTATGCTGCCAGCAGCCGGATTTTTGAATTGCTGGGCCAGCTTAACCGCAACCTGGGCATTACCATTATTATGGTGTCCCATGATATCGAGAATGGGACTCGCTTTGCCGCCAAAGTAGCCTGCATTAACCGGCATTTGTGTTTTTTTGGTGATAGTGAAGAGTTCCGCTCCAGTCACGCCAGTATGCAGCATTTATGGTATTATTCCGGATTTACCGGTTAGGGGGTCTACTATGCCATTATTAGAGATGTTTCAATATGATTTTATGCAGCGGGCTTTTTTGGCCGGTTTGATTACAGCGATTATTTGTCCGCTGTTGGGGATGTTTGTGGTCGTGCGCCGCCAGGCCATGATCGGGGACGGACTGGGGCATATTGCGTTTGCCGGCGTGACCGGCGGCTACCTGGCCGGCATCTATCCGGCAGCTGGCGCTTTTGTGCTGACTATTGCCGGTGCAGCCGGTATCGAACTGGTGCGGAGGCGGCAGACCCAGATGGCTGATACTGCCTTGGCTGTTTTTTTCTATGCCGGTATTGCCTTAGCCATTATCTTTAGTACCATTACCCGGATGCCCAGCGCCGGTTTGCTGGGGTTTCTCTTTGGCAGCATCTTAACCGTCTCCTGGCAGGATGTAATGGTTATTGCCGGCTGCGGCCTGGTTGTGCTGTCCTTTGTCTGCACTAATTTTACCAGGCTTATGCTGGTTGCTTTTGACGAAGATGTGGCCAAGGTTGCCGGTATCCGTACCGCTGCCATCAATATGGCATTAAGTATTGTTACGGCTATAACTGTTGTTACAGGCATGATGGTGGTTGGCATTTTGATGGTAAGCGCATTGATGATCGTACCGGTGGCGGCTGCCGAACAGCTGGGAAAGGGTTTTAAAGCTACCATGGCCTGGGCGGTGGGGTTGGCGATTATTGCCGTTGTCAGCGGCTTGACGGCAGCCTTTTATTTGGACATTGCCCCAGGTGGTTCTATCATTATGACGATTATTATTGTTTATATATTAATTGCTGCTGTCCGCCGGCTTGGATATACATGGCGTTCTGCCAGACGGACACAAACTTACACATAACTTGAAGGCCACCGGTTTAATTTGGTATAATTAGGGTGATTTTGCTATACATAATAAGGAGGCTCTACCGTGGATATCAGCAGACAACAGGCCTGGGGGCTATTACGCCAGCATGTACAAAGTGAGGTGCTGTTAAAGCACTGTTTGGCAGTTGAAATTGCTATGCGGGCATATGCCGCCAAATTTGGTGAGGATACTGAATACTGGGGGGCCGTAGGCTTACTCCATGATGTTGATTTCGAGAAATATCCTCATGATCATCCTAATCATGCCGGAGAGATTTTGCATGCTGCCGGCTATGACAATCAGTTTGTTGCAGATGTTGAAAGTCACGCCCGGGACTGGGAACAGGAACGTACATTGCTGCAAAAAACACTGCTGGCGGTTGATGAACTGACCGGTTTTATCATCGCCTGTGTATTGGTGCGTCCTGACAAGAACCTGGACAATCTGGAAGTCAAATCGGTAATGAAAAAAATGAAAGACAAAGCCTTTGCCCGTGCGGTTAACCGTGAGACGATACTTACCAGTGCCGCGGCGATGAATGTTGAATTCAAAGAACATGTTGAATTTGTTACGCAAGCTTTGGCCCAGGCGGTCAAAGAACCTGAATATCAGGAACTGCCGCTGTTAGTATCGTGACAATCTTACAGCTGCAGGATAAATGACGAGGAGATTTTTCGTACAGGCGGAGGCAGCCGGCATACCGGACGGAGGCCGGCTGACGGCAATGCCGGGTTACGGGAAATCTCCCATCAGTATTCATTGGCTTAGGGGTGACAAGGTACCAGGTTTACGGAATTAAACATAAATCGGAGAGAAGGTGCATAAAGATTAATGAGGACAGCTAAGAGGAGAGAGATAATGGCCAAAAACATTCTGCATAAGCTTACTGTTAATCTTTATGACACCGACGACATCCGGGGAAAACTCTACGAACATCTGACAATGCTCTTAAAACGTCAGGAAGGGCATGCCATCAGGCCGCTTGTGGCGTTGTGCATCGGCTCTGACCGGTACACCGGCGATGCATTGGGGCCCCTTATCGGCACTCAACTTGCAGAGAATACGGAATGCTATGTGTACGGAACACTTGATAATCCCGTTCATGCCGGCAATTTCGTTGAAACTGTAAACATTATTAATCACCGTTATCACCACCCGCTGATTATTGCCATTGATGCCTGCCTGGGGAAATCACATGAGATCGGCAATATTGAGATCTGGCAGGGCGGGCTGGCGGCAGGCATTGCGGTAGGCAACAGGCTGCCAACCGTCGGTGATATTTCAGTGATTGGGGTAGTCAATGCCCAAAGTCAGATCGGTTATCTTGATCTGCAGAGCACCCCCCTGTCCAAAGTGATGAAATTGAGCAAAGCGATCAGTGAGGCGCTTGTTGATTGTGTCAATATGGCAATGGTCGAGGTCAGGCCGGCCTGTATTCAATCTGCTGCCAAATAATAAATAGTTAGCTAAAACCTGGTTTGTGCCAAGCCCTTCAGGATACCGGTAACAGCCAAGACATCAGGAAGTTTATGAATTTCGACTGGAATAAAAAGGCGGGCTAACTCACGCAAAGTGAGTTAGCCCGCCTTTTTCGGATTGATTCAGTCCTCCGGGAATAATCTATTCCACAGCATATACAGGATGATTAAGGTCCCGGCAAAAAACAAGCCAATATCGGCAATGTAACGTTCCACGCCATTCACACTCCCCGAATTAGCATTTATTCTTATCTGGATTATATGCTACTTGCGGACGAGGTGCAAGGGTATTGCCAATAAATATTTTTTGCTGCCAGGCACATTCGACTTGTCTTGCCCATAAAATTTAACCGACAGACTTTTGGGGGTGAGTGACTGAATGGGCCTTTCGTTTATTATGGTATTGGCAGCTTCGGTAATTAAAGGCATCACCCTGTTAGTGTCTTATATCGCCAATAACACGTTTCCTTTGCCGTTATCGGAGAAGGAGGAGCAGGTTTATCTGCAACGGCTTAAAGGTGGGGATGAAGACGCTCGCAATGTTCTGATTGAACGGAACCTGAGACTGGTAGCACACATTGTCAAAAAATTTGACAACACCGGTGAAGATGTGGATGACCTTATTTCCATTGGCACAATTGGCCTTATTAAAGCCATCAACACGTTTGATCCGTCCAAGAAAATCAGGTTGGCTACATATGCGGCCCGGTGTATCGAAAATGAGATTCTCATGCACTTAAGGAGCACTCGACGTATCCGGACCGAGGTCAGTCTGTATGATCCCATCGGCGTTGACAAAGAGGGGAATGAGATCACGCTGATTGATGTATTGGGTACTGCCCCTGACGTTGTCGGCGAGACGGTCGAGAATTTGTGCGAACAGGAGCGCCTGAACCGGGAGATTCACCGGCTGACAGTCCGGGAGAAATGGGTGCTCGAGATGCGCTTCGGTATTCCTAACGGTAGCCGCAAAACCCAGCGGGATATTGCCAAAATCCTGGGGATATCGCGCAGCTATGTCAGCAGGATTGAGAAACATGCTATTAACAAGTTAGGGAAAACACTGGCAGTGGATGAACAACCGCCTAAGTAATTGCATTGCCGGGTCATCCAGCAAAAAACAACGACGGAAAGCCCTTTCACGTGTAAGCGCGAGAGGGCCTTTCTTCATTGGTGTTATTTTTATGACTGCGGGTTGGTGGCATACCTGCCAAATGGAGTACAGTGATACCCTGATAACGGTGTCATGGGTGATATTATTCAGACTTACTGTATTTCGTAGTATCTTTATATAATATTATATGGTACTATATTGTATATTATATATTGTTATATTATATAATATAGTCTGCAGTGTTTGAACGAAGGGGCGATTGGTATTAGCGAATTAATAATTAATAATAAAGAACAGATAGTTACTACTAAATTGGAGATTGTGTACAATGTTTTGCGCGAGAATATATTAAGTGGCAACCTTGAACCTGGAACAAGATTAATCATTACAAAAATTGCCCAAGAGCTTGGCGTATCTGAGATTCCAGTCCGGGAAGCGATTAGATCATTAGAAGCGCAAGGACTCGTGACTATGACACCGCATACCGGAGCGCAAGTAGCGAAATTCGATGCAAGAGATGTAGAAGAGGCCATGGAAGTTAGAAGTATTTTAGAGGGATACGCCGCTAGGACGGCTATGCCGTATATTACGAAAGACATTATTAATCAGCTAAAAGAATGTACGAATCAGATGAAACAGCGGGCGAATGAAGGTGACTTTGGCGAATTTGGGATATTAAACCGACGGTTTCACCAAATAATATGTGAACTTACCCCTAATAAACGTCTATATAAAATGATCATTAATATGCTCAATGAATTTGAACGCACCAGAGCTGTTTTTGGCTTGTCTAAAAAGAGGTCTCAGGATTCTATCAATGAACATGAGGCAATCTTGGAAGCGATTGCTGAAAAAAATGCCGATAAGGTTGAGTTCCTTATTCGAGAGCACCGTCAACGTGTTGGAAATGTACTGGTGAATGTAATAAATGAGTCTAAACAGGATAGAAGAAGCAAGAAAGAACCATCAAGATAGTAGTAGATGGGAAACAAAAGAAAAAAGCACCTCTTATGTCGTATGGGAACAATACAACATGAGGGGTGTATTTTTTATGGAAAATAATTCGGCTACCATGCTCGACAGGCCAGGAGAGGCTGGGCGTACGCCTATAAACGGGTCAAACCGTCGCAGGGCCTCGGAAGTATATCCGGAAAAGGATCAGTATCTTCAGGAAAAAAACAATTGACAAACAAGGGAAAATTCATAATAATATATAATATATCATATATGATATATTGAAAAATATCCGAACAAGACGAAGGCCGGTCCGGTGGGAGGAGTGAGAAGAATTTACGCTAGCCCGGAAGGGAGTGTGGCCAATGAAGACTATTGCGGGAAAGTGGAGGTTGGTACTGTGACCAGGATTGGGATTATTAATTGTGCCAAAAAGGCCCGGCAATGTGTCGGCGTAAACTGTTTTAGTTCGTTTTACAAAAAAAGCGATGCATTTGCCGGATATTCGGATTGTGTGATAGTCGGCTTTGCCCATTGCAACGAATGCTGTGCGAGTACGATTGAACCAATTAGGGAAAGAGCCCAAAGTTTAGCAAAAGCCGGAGCAGAGAAGATTCATATATCTTCCTGTATTAAAGCGATTTGTCCCAACTATAATGAGTTTATCAAAATACTATCCCCGGACTTTGCTATCGTAGGGTATACCCATGCAATTCCAGCCCAAAAGCGATCCTGATAAGTTAAAGCATCACAGGAAACTCAACAGGAGGAGAGAAAAATGAAACAAACGCATTACAAGGAAAACGCGTGGTGGGCCAGTCCTTACAATGACAATCCCGAAGTCACCGTTTCGATTAAGAAGCCGGCCAAGGTGGAAATTCACGACGCTACCCTGCGGGATGGGGAACAGACGCCCGGAGTGGTATTTTCTCTGGACGACAAAATCAGAATTGCCGAAAAGCTCGACGAAGTTGGGATCGAAAGGATCGAGGCCGGGATGCCAGCGGTTTCCCAGTCAGATTACGATGCAATCAAGGCTATCTGCAAACGCAATCTCCGGGCCAAAATCTTCACTTTTGCCCGGGCTATGCGTGAGGATATCGACAAGGCCGTGGACTGCGGCGCCCACGGCGTAGTCATTGAGGTGCCGATTGGGTATCCCAAGCTGAAATATCAGTTCAATTGGACCTGGGAAAACGTTCTGGAAAAGAGCGCCGATTGTATCAACTACGCCCGGAGTCAGGGGCTTTATGCCGTTTATTTTCCTTATGACACTACCCGGACCCGCGAAGAGGACCTTGTTCAGCTCATGACCGGAATCATGAAAAACTCGCCGCCAAATTCAGTAGGGGTAGTGGACACCACGGGATGTGCCCTGCCTGAGGCGATCCAGTATCTTGTCCGTCTGATGAAGAAACTCACCGGGGGTATTCCGGTGGAAGTACATACCCACAACGATTTTGGCCTGGGTGTGGCCACTGAACTGGCCGGGATCGCCGCCGGGGCCGAAGTTGTTCACGCCTGCGTCAACGGGCTGGGTGAGAGGACCGGAAACGCCGCCGCCGAAGAACTGATGGTCGCTATGAAGGTGCTGCTGGGAACCGACAATGACTACAAACTAGACAAATTGACTGAGCTTTGCCAGCTGGTTGAGGCTATTTCCGGCGTTCCCCTAGCGGCCAACAAACCGGTTGCCGGCAAGCGCAATTATACCCGTGAGTCAGGCATCGGCGTCGACCTAGTCATTAAGGAGCCGCTGGCCATGTTTGCTACCGACCCGAGGTACTTCGGCCGGTCGGGGGATATCGTCCTCGGCAAGAAGAGCGGCAAGGCTTCGGTCGAATATTTCCTCGAACAGTTGAATATCCAGGTCCCGGAAGCCGTGGTCGCCGAAATACTAAGCAAGGTCAAGATTATGGGAGCCGAGAAGCGGGGACTGCTGACCGAGGCTGAATTCGAAGCCATCGTGAAAAGTTGCCGCTAAGCGGCAGCGAGAATGAGAGAGGTGTATTGGAAATGAAGATAGCGGATATCAAGACGTATCATCTGTCCTACACGGTTGACAGGCGGTTTACTAACTCGGTGGATTGGATTTCCAAACGATCTGCCACCCTGGTTAAGATCATTACCGATGAGGGTGTTACCGGCTGGGGCGAGGCCTACGGACCACCTTACGGTATTTCCCGGATCATCGAAACCTATTTCAAAGACAAGCTTGTCGGCGCCGATCCCTTCCGGGTCGAGTACCACTGGCATCGTGTCCAGGCAAAGAAGGGCATTCCGATGGGCTCAGTGGGCGGGGTCGATATTGCCCTCTGGGATCTGAAGGCCAAAGCCCTCGGGGTGCCACTCTACGAGCTTCTCGGCGGCAAATTCGGCGACAGTTTCGTACCGTACGCCTCGGGGTACGGCTACAAAGAAGGCAGCCCCGAGAGCATGGACCAGTTCGACGAGGCACTGGACAAGGCTAAAGCGCAGGGGTTCCGGGCTCTTAAAATGAAAATTGGCTTTGGCAAAGAAATGGATACGCGCCGGGTAACCCGGGCCAGGGAGAAGCTTGGTGACTCTGTGGATTTGATGGTTGACGCCAATCAGGGCTACGATATCAGGACCTGCCTGGAACTTATGCCCCTGCTGGTGGAGTGCAAGGTAAGGTGGCTGGAGGAACCGCTGCCCTGGCATAGTTTTGCCGGCTACCAGGAATTGCGTAAAAAATGCCCAATTCCGATCGCCGGTGGCGAGTACGAGACGACAATGAACGGGTATATAGAGGCCATCAGGCACGGGGTTATCGATATCATTCAGCCCGACATGCCGTTGTGCGGCGGTATAACGGCAGCCAGAAGAATAGCTGCCCTCGCCCGGGAGTTTCAGGTCGAATTCCAGCCCCATGTTTTCGGAACGGTTTTGGGCATGGCTGCGTCGCTCCATCTGCTGGCCGCGATCCCGAACTACCAGAGCTGGAACGTATTCCCCCGGCCGATGCTCTTGGAGTGGGACACCAATCCCAACGAGATGGTAAACGTCCTTGTCGAGCCGATAAAAATCAGCGACGGCGTGGTCAAAGTTCCCGAAGGACCGGGACTGGGCGTTCAGGTCGACGAGCGGGCGATGGAGGCTTTCCTGGTCAAATAAACGCGGCAGACAAGTACCAGTAATCAAAGAAGTACAGTAGCAGTATAGAGGAGGTTTATGGAAACTATGGATTCAAAATGGATTAGAGTCGGCGGGACGCTGATGCTTGGTCTATTCCTTTCTTTTCTCGACCGTGCCAACTTATCGGTTGTGTTGCCATCACTGTCCAAAGAACTGGGGTACGCCGGGGCTGACTTTTCGGCCATCGTGTCCAGCACGGTATTGACCACTTTTCTGTGGGGCTATTCCTTTTCCAACATTTTTGGCGGCGTTTTGGGCCAGAGATTTGACCCCAAATGGATGGCTATCTGGACCATTGGTATATGGTCGATTGCTACCGTACTCACCGGCTGGGTTACATCAATCACGATGCTGATCGTTTTACGGTTCATCATCGGTGTAACCGAAGGTATCTATTGGCCGCAACAGTCAAGATTCGCCCGGGCCTGGTTTGCACCCAACGAACTGTCGCGGGCCAATAGCATCATTCAGTATTATGGCCAGTACCTGGCGCTGGCCATAGGCTTTATCGTCCTGAACGCCATCTACGATTCCTGGGGCTGGCGGGCGGTATTCTATATCACCGGCGGTTTCGGTATCGTCGTTGTCCTGCCTATCTTTATGACCATGCTGAAGAAGGAATCCGAGGCGCCTTTTGCAGTTCCCAAGGAGAACACAAAAGCCAAACTGAGCCTGAAAGCGTTGGGCGGGTCGCCGTTCATTCTCTTGGTATTTGTTAAGTTTGCTCAAGGGATGCTGTTTTGGGGGATAACTCTATGGATACCCATGGCGGTAAAATCTCTTGGATTTACGGGAACTTCTCAAGCGATCGGCAGCTCGCTGCCGTACTTCGCCGCAATTATTCTCGGCGTACCGATGGCTTTCATCAGTGACAGAACCGGAAAAAGGATACTAATTGCATCTTTAGGGCTGATCCTGCCGGGCTTACTGCTTATTATGCTGCCGATGGTGGACAGCGGCTATCTGAAGCTGGCAGGAATCACCATCGCCCTCGGCC